>NZ_JBGMEK010000047.1:0-35020 GCF_041447265.1 Microbulbifer epialgicus | reverse complement strand
CAGAGTTGAGCATGTATTTGGTTCTATGGAAAATGAACAGGGAGGAATGTTCGTTCGAACTATAGGACTTGCGCGCGCCAATGTTAAGGTTGGCATGATGAATTTGGTTTACAACATGCGTCGATTTGTCAGTTTATACAGTCGAATTGCGCCCGCAGCATGAAGAGTGGGATAAAATGGATATGAGTTTTACTTGGAATTACTATAAAACACACTAACTATCAATATTTATCGAATAAGCTCAGTTTTACAACTAAAACTCAACCATAAAATAGCACTCCAATAATTCGTAAATTTATCTCCGAATTTATAGAGATGCCCAACAATCAACTGACCAAGCTCAAGCTGAATAATTTTAAATGGCGCCATTTAAAGACTACATTACTGTAGATCCGAAATTACAAACTTATTTCATCTCGTTAATGCGAGGAATACATCGAAAATCGATCTCAAAATATGTATGAATAAGTTTAATAAACCTGATAGACAGACTCCAACGGCTGAATAAATAACAATCATACATTCGCCTCAGCGTATAGCGAGAGAACAAGCCTCGTAATACACTATGTAGCAACAAGATAGTTAGGGAGCCAAAAATGAGTGCTGGCATATCAGCATTGCCAGCAAGCCCAGCCCTGCAATAGGCAGATAATAGCCTCTCGACAATGGTCATACAAAATACATCCCTGTTCTAACTGGTATGCTGTCCCAGTCTAAACAGTATGCCATTGAATAGGATTGAGAACTGATAGCGTTACACAGCCAAACAACGAAGATTGATCCAACTGTAATTGGCTGCGTCAAAATCATCGCGGCAGCAATAAGAGCCACAATAGGCAAGCCACAGACTGCCTGTATTTCCAGACTTTATATAACTTTTATCATGATATACAGGACTGCAGAGCAGAATCTTTTGCAACGACTTTTGTTGGTAGGGCGTCAACAGCTCATAAGAGCTCGCCGCCCGGAATTTGGCAGTGTAAAGTGGGGCGCTATTTATGTGCCATGCTCATATCTTGACCAAAAAAAGGTGGCCAAATTTGAATAAAGTTGTGATAAGAGTTCAGAGCTCCGAAGATTATTCAATGAATCACCTCAAAATCAGATAAATAGGACCTTTTTTTGGATGAACTGGAAGTTTAGCCCTCGGCGCCTCTAGCAGGGCTCGTCCAGCCACGGTAGTATCTTCTGAAGAACAAAGAACACGACCATAAGTCGTCAGCGTCTCTCCCGTCCTTTTCACAATACTAAATATACGGGACCCCATGCAGTATTCGACCTGTCTACATGCGAGTCTTAGCACTGACATTCAGTCAGCTCGATGGTTTTGGAAGTTACAGCTGATTAGCTGGACAGGTATTCTCTTGGTTACATTTCTATCCCTAACCTTGTGGGAATCCCCAACGGAGTGGCCTAAATTTGAACCAGCGAATACGATTTACCAGTGCGCCATTGCCTTTGTCCTGTCACTATTTCTCAAGCCAATTTTTGATGTTGCTTGGGAAGCAGACCTAGCTATACGCACTGTTATCTACTTACTCGCAGTTGGAGTAATTTCCGGAATCTGGACACTGGTGCGAATGAAAGCCTATATCCGCCTAAGCGGTGAGCATTCCATCTGGTCGGAGTTTGGCGGCTGGTATTATGCTTCTCTTTTCGTATATTTATTCTGGAGTGCTCTGTACTGTGGAGTAAAATATCATATCCTGCTTCAGGATGAACACCAGAAAATGCGTGATATAGCAGCGATCAACGAACGCGAGCAACTGCGCAGAGTTCAAGCTGAAGCGGTGGCAAATGAAGCACAACTGAAGATGCTACGCTACCAATTAAATCCACACTTTCTATTTAATACTCTCAACTCTATTAATGCATTGATTCGTTTTGAGGAGGCCGACAAAGCAAGAGAAATGGTAGTGCGTCTCAGTGATTTCCTGCGACTGTCACTAAAAGAAGGGCCGATGCAAAAAGTCAAGCTTGAGAGAGAGATCGAGGCAGTCCTACTTTACTTGGAAATAGAAAAGACCCGCTTTACCGATCGTCTGACGGTAGACCTATCTGTCGATAAAGAAATCCGCCAAGCCCATGTACCCAGCATGCTGTTACAGCCACTCGTAGAGAATTCAGTTAAATATGCTATTGCGCCTAATGAATTGGGGGGAACGATAAGGATACACGCTAAAGCAGCTGGCTCTCGCCTGATACTCTGCGTAGATGATACAGGCTGTACCAGCGAATATTCCGAAGAACGCTATTGCACAGTCACATCTACAGGGATTGGCCTTAAAAACGTACGGGATCGTTTATCTAATCTTTACCCACAAGATTTTTATATCGAACAGTGTAAAAGTCCCGATTGCGGCATGTTGGTTCGTATTGATATTCCGCTGGAATTTTCCACCCAGCCAGCTGACCTAACACAGGAAAAAGTCCTATGAGTAAACTCACTGTCGTGCTGGTGGACGATGAACATCTCGCATTGCGCCTGCTGAAAAGTATGCTTGAGGAGTTCACAGAAATAGATATTGTCGCCTGCTGTCGAAATGGTCGTGAAGCCTTACAAGCAGTTTTCGAATACACGCCGGATCTCCTGATTCTGGATGTACAGATGCCCGGCATGAATGGCTTTGATGTAGTACGCCGCCTGCAAGGTGACACTATGCCACTCATTGTATTTGCCACCGCATACGATCAATATGCCCTTAGAGCTTTCGAAGTGCATGCAGTGGACTATGTACTAAAACCCTTAGATGGTAGCCGCCTACAGATTGCCTTGGAGCGCGCTCGTCAACGCCTGAAACAGCTGGGTTCAGCTGCCCATAACAGTCGGTCAGCAGAAAAGAGCAGACTACTAAATTCAATTGAAGCTTCCGATTGCCAAGTCACCCACTCCCAAGAAGATGTCGGCAGAACAATTTCTTCCGGTCGTCTGGCCATCAAAGACCGTGGCAACATCACTATGGTAAATCAATTAGATATTGAGTGGATAGATGCAGCTGGCGACTACATGTGCGTGCATGCAAAAGGTGAAACCCATGTTCTACGCAGCACCATAAAGGACCTCCAAAAACAACTATGTCCAAACAACTTCAAGCGCATCCACAGATCTACATTAGTGAACCTGAATTTTATTCAACATATCAAAGTGCTAAGTAAGGGCGAGTACTTTCTAACAATGAGCAGTGGTGCAAAAGTGAAAGTTAGTAGAAATTATCGACTGCCGATAAAAGAGTTTCTGGACTCCAACCGGCTTAACAATCCAGCTAAGTCCCAAGTTTCCTAGACTGCACTAATATTTAGCCGCTTTATGCTACACAGGGAAAGCTTACCACTATGATTGTGGTCATAGTGGTGAAAATAGTATCCCATCAATTGGCGAGATACTTTTTCAGGATGCGACAGCAGGATTATTTAACATCTGGCCGCTCAAACACATTCTTTGTTTGGGAACTAAACCCTCAAGTATAGACGTCAAGTATTTCCTCAACAGAATCCTACCCAGGGTTGCCAGCGGTATTTTTACCACTTCATCTATAAGTGTTTTTGCAGTTCCTTGTGGTTAAGTACTGGTGTAATCCAGATTGCAGCATCCAGCTTGGCGAAAAATTTTTCATTATATGCCATCAGCTTATCCTGGCGCTTTTCTTCAAAAATAAAAATTGCTGCACGCTTTCCATTTTCCAAGTAAAAATAGGAAGATTCAGGGTCTGCTGCAGCGATAAAGGCATTCAGTACTGCAGGCATAGACTCATCAGCGACAGCGATATCACCCTGTTTGGCCGGAATCAGTATTTTCATTAGTAGACGCATTAAGACTTCCTCAGTTACGGAATCGAGATAGCTGGAAAAACCATAGTCATCAATGCTATAGATGCGTGGATTCAAATGACAATACCACTGCCACTCGATACTCCCACATCCAACAATAACAGGTGCTCTGCTAAGCCCTGGCTTGTCCCTCAGTTCTGTCATCCCTTTTCACATTACGCTCCTTCCATCTAATCCACTTCAAGTCAACCACCATCGTGGTATAAAGTACTGGTACTAAAAGCAGAGTTCCACAGGTTGCCAGGATCAGCCCACCAATCTGAGCAAAGCACAACGGTTGCCATAAAGGCCCGCCATGGAAAGCCAGTGGTATCAGAGCGAAGGTGGTGGCAGCAATAGTGATCAGGATGGGGCGCAGGCGCAAAATACCGGCATCAAGAAGAGCGTCACGAAAAGCATCTCCGGCAGCGTGGCGTGCTTCAATAAAATCGAACAGTACAATGATGTGGCTGACTATCACCCCCACCAGACTGACAATTCCCAAAAAGGCCATAAAGCCAAAAGGCTGGCCAGTTAAGTAAAGCGCAACCAGAGCGCCCACCATTCCGAGTGGCACAGTGGCAAAAACCACTAGTGGCTTTAACAAATTACTGAATTGAAATACGAGCGCCAGAAAGATTGCACTGGAGGAAACGCCGAGAATCATCAACAACTGGAGAAACCCATGTTTGGCATTGGCTGAATCACCAGAGATTTGTAGTTGATACCCGCTAGGTAGCGTTTTCTCTAGCTCTTTCAACTTATCAGCTATATCACCCATAATGTCAGAAGAAACAAAGCCCTCATAGGGAAAAGCAAATACAGATATGGTACGGAATTTTTCTAGGCGATGTATTCTCTCCGTCGCAAAGTTAATACTTGTAGTCGCCACCTGTTTCAGAGGCACTCTAACCTTACTAATGGAGGAAAAAACATAGAGATTATTAATATCTTGAAGTTGTCCTCTCTGATCCAGGCGAAGCCGCGAGACAATAGGAATTTCCTTATCACCTTGGCGCAGAGTGGCTACTTCTGTACCATTTATACCGCTCGATGATGACAAGGCAATATCCTCATTAGTTACGTGAGATATCGCAGCTCGATCCTCCAGAACATTCATGAATAGAATCATACTCTCTCCTCCCCAATTTTGCCGTACTGTTCGGGCATAAGGGGATTGACCGACTATTTCTTCGACTTTTCCAGCAAATTTACGGAGAGTCTGAATATCTCTTTCTTCCTCTAACGAGCCCGTAGTGACCCGACCCAAGACGCGAATTTCAAACGGGTATGTTACCGGTGTTGTTTGCAGTTGCCGCACATCCAAGTAGGCTCCCGTTATATTTTTAGATAAAGCTTCCTGAATTAGTGGAGCCAACTCCGGAGTAAAATTCTTATTACTCAATCGTATAATAATCTGTCCATAATTAGATTGTTGTTGTTGCGGATTAACGGTAAACCAAAATCGTGGCGCTCCCCCCCCAACAGTAGTACTCATCGCTTGCAGAATAGACTCCTCTCGGTTTTTTCCTGTTTCTTTTTGATAGTTTTCTATTGTTTCCCTGATAATATTCTCGGCCTGACGGGCTACACTATCTGTAGAATTGATGCTTGCATCATTTTGTAGCCAGATATCCACATAAGAAAGATATTGCACATCATCCGGAAAAAATGCATTTTTCAACTGAGTCTTTAGTGTGAAACCAAGCACGAGGATGATCAACGCCCCAAGTAGAACCTTTTTTCGGTTATCAATGGACCAACTTGCTACTCGATAATACAGACCCGTAAGACCCTGTTTTCGCCTGACTTCTAAAGGTGGAATGGCTCGTTTAGGAGGGCGTAAAATCAAGTTGGCGATAAACGGCAAAAAAGTCATCGAAACTATTCGGGATGCGATCAATGCACAGGCCATTACAATTGGCAGGCTGTGTAAGAAATCTCCTTGATTACCTGTTAGTAAGAGAAACGGTAGATAAGCTACCACATTGGTCAAGGTTGCAAAGAAAATTGCTTTGGCAAGAAGTGTAGGCCCCAACCAAGCGGCAATGAATGAAGGCTTACCATTGGCTATTTGTCTCTTGATGGCATCCCCAGCCACTACAGGATCATCGACCAGTAACCCCAAGGCAATAATTAGAGCGGCAATGGAGACTTGCTGGATATCCACTCCCATAAATTGAATAAATCCGAATGTCATCGCCAGGGTGATAGGGATCGAAATCATTAACAGTACAGCTGAGCGCCAATCAGAAAACCCGACAAATGCAACAATCACCACCAAGATGATGGCCTCAATCAGAGCCTCAATGAACAGGCTGACACTCTCCCTCACTTGTCTCGGCTGATCTGAAACGCGCTCTACTATCAGATCTTGAGGCAATTCGGCTTGTACCTGCTGCAACACTTTGTCCAATGCTCTGCCCAGTTGACCTATCTGTTCACCTTCAAGCATTTGTACGGACAAATTTATGCTACGATGGCGCTGCCAACGGCCATCTTCGGAGGCGTTGATATAGTAATTCAACAGAGTTGGGGGAGACTGATACCCCATAGCTACGTCTAAAAGACTGCGTAAATAGACCGGCGTTCCCTCCTCACTGAGGGTGACGGGAACATTGGCGATTTCTTCTATATTGGTAAAGTCGCCACTGGGCATAATAGCGACATCCATGTTTTCTACCGTTAGCGTACCGCCCGGAATTGTCGTATTGCGCGCATTTAATATTGGCGCAATCATGTCGGGGTGAATACCATATGATGCCAGTCGTTCCTGAGAATAAATCAGCTCCACCTGCTGCTGTAATACACCTGATCGCAATACTCTTTTAACTTGGGGGATATTGCGGATATTTGCCGCGATCAGATCAGAAAAATCATCCAACTCTCGATAACTGTACTTTGCGCCAGCAACTGCAGTAAGTCGTTCAAGGGTATTGTTAATATTTCGCACAATAAAAGGCTCCCATGCATCGGGAAAAAACCTTTGAGCACTCAATCGCTCATTAAGGAATATTTCTTGTGCTCTCTCCAATTGCTCATCAGTCTTCCTGGATGTGAAATCAACTCCGATGTAGCCAGCTCCATGCAGAATCTTAAATCCGACCCCATACCCCTGCTCTTCCAGCCACTCAGAAAAAACTCGCATGGCAGCAGTAGAGTCTATGCCTTGAACAGAGAGTGGCAGGGCCGCCACAATACTGACTCGCTCCCCTGCGATCCTCAATGGATCAGATTGTTCTTGCTGCCCATTTTCAGCCCGAACTTCTGCCAGTGCTTTCTCTATATTTTTTGCACGTAAGCTAATTTCAATAGGATCTGCTCTGGGACTGGCCACTGCCAGCAGCACTGCTGCAGTGTCACCAAACTCCGTATTAAGTTGAGTAGATTCTGTTCCCGGAGGTAATTGATTTTGAACATCAATTATCTTTAAGTTCAGGTCATTGAAGGCTTTGGTAACATCAGTGTGAGGTGCAAGTTGAGCCTGCACCATGGAAATACCATTTAGTGTCAAGGACTTTAAACCGAATGAGCGCGCATTTGGCTGATAAAGATATTCACTTTGGGCAACGGCATCTTCCACTTTACGGGTAACAAGTTCCTCTACCGCAATCGCACTTTGTCCGGGCCACTTGGTTGTCGCCATAGCGATGCGAACTGGAATATCCGGATCTTTGCTCTTTGGCATCTTCAAGTAGGCAAAGCAACCCCAAAAGATGACGCCAACTAACAACGCCCAAGAGATGGAAGGATTATCTACAAAAAATCGTGCAGTATTGAAACGGTGCTCGCTCTCCGCCTCAAGAATCTCCTCCCTGGTTTTTTCATCCCTAACCGCCATTGCTAATCCCTCTTACGGCATGACTCTTACCGCCTGACCATCCTGTAAGAGCGCCGCTCCATTCGATACCACCCGCTCCCCCATAGTCAGCCCTTGTAGGATGACTATGCTGTTGCCCAGCACTGGCCCTGGGACGACTCTCCGCAACCTTGCTCGTAGAACCTCCTGATCAAGTTCAAGCACAAAGACAGCGAACCCTTCCCTGCCTGACGGGTGTTTCACTAGGCAAGAAAGGGGGATGACAACACGATTGGGAGGAGGCCTTATCTTGTCCAATATCAAGGACATGACCATGCCAGGTTTTAACAAAGCATTAGGATTAGGAACTGTCACGGTAATGGCAAAAACCCTTGTACGGGATTCAGCCATTGGCGCAACTTCTGTAATTTTTCCGGTAAAGACTTTATCTGGTTGTGATTCGGTGCGCATTGTAATAACTTTACCCAACTCAGTATAAACAAGCACAACATCCGGGACCGTGAATACCACTTTCACTCGAGAGGTGTCTGCAACAACAAACCCTATATTTTCGGTGCGAACCAGGGAACCAATTGTTATCTTGCGCTGCAAAATAATGCCCGTCAGCGGCGAGCGTAGCACCGTATCATTAAGATTCTCTCTAGCTCGGTCCAGACTTGCCTTTGACCCCACCACCGAAGCCTGGGCTACTTCATATTCCTCTCTCGCAGTATCATAATCGGGTGCGGTGATACTCGCGGTTGCGAACAAAGCGGAAGCCCGCTTGTAGTCGAGGTCTGCCTTGCGCCTGACCGCTTCCGCTTTACTCACGTCTGCAGCAGCCTCTACCACCTTGTCCAGATATTGTTCATCGTTTACTTTGGCCAGGACTTCCCCTTTGGTAATGTAATCTCCCGCTTGTAACCTCCTAACCTGCCCGAGAACTTCACGCGTTGGAATTTCCTCAATATACCCTTCTGTACGAAACTCCACATTAACCTGATCATAAGGGTGCACTACTGCGGAATATGGATAGCCAGAGGTTCCCTGTTCCGTATGCGCCACAATTACTCGCACAGGCGTCGGGTGCTTAGTGGGCGGCTCCGTGTGACAAGCCACCATTAAAGTAATCGACAAAAGAAGGCCTGGGAGAAGACGCATCACTGCTAGGCTTCTCCCACTGCTTTCTCATATTCTGCCAGAGCACCCCAGACAGAAAGTACTGCACCGTTGTAATCACTGTTTGCCCTGTCGAGTTGAGTTTCTGCCTCCAGCACATCTGTAAGAAGCGCTGTCTGTTCCCGGTAACGATTGATCATCACACGCACTTTCTCCCGATAGGCCGCCTGGAGGTCGCGCGCCACCTCAACTGATTCGTACGCAGTGCGCAATTTTCTCAGGCTTTCACGCACTTCAATTTCTATACGATTGCGAACTTCCTCCATCTGGACTTCAGCCCCAGCAATTTTGCTGGCGCGGCTGGCAAGCTCATCTCTCTTTCGACCCCAGTCAAAAAATTCCCAGCGCATATCCAGGGAGATAAACGCTTCAGCATCAGGAATCAATCTCACATCAAAAAGTTTGAGATAGCGAAAGTGCAGATCAACTTCCGGTATGTATTCTGATTTCTTGATGTCATAACTGTAATTTGCTTTTTCTATCGCTAGCAGGGATTCAGTAAAGTCGGCGCGTTGTTCAAAGGCCAATGCCAGGGATTCATTGGTGTCATATACGACTTGGTGCGGGATACTTAAATGCTCAATACTAAATGGTGTCTCCACATCCCGGCCAAGCAGCGCATTCAAACGTTCCTTGGCAGTAATCATTTCATCAACTCGTCTCTGCCGTTCCAACTGACGTTGCGCAAGCCTGGCGCGCACATCCAGTAGTTCGTACTCCAACGCCACTTGTTGGTCTACATAATTACGCACTAGATCGCTGAGGGCACTCAGAAACAGGATCGACTCATCAATTGCCTGTAAATCCCCCAAAATTCTGCCCACCTCGAAGTACTGCAATTTCACCAAATAGGCGACATCCTGCTGGGTCAAGCGCACTTTTTGCACCGCCATATCGGTGCTGACATACCCTTCACATATTTCCAGTGCAATCGTATATAGGCGCGTTAACGGTTGGCGGGCTCCCACGGAGAAAACTTTAGTTGTGCCCTCTTTTGTCGTGATCTCCACATTATCAGGGGGAATGGGCCCTATCGGGGAGTCTGTAACCAAACTACCCCTGGAAAAAGTGTAACTTTGGCGAGTGAGGTTCCGGTCAATTGCCGCATCCATTTCCAATCGCGGATAGCGGCGGGTTTTGAGTGCCTCGACCATATCTCCGGCTTCATCCACTTCCAGTGCGGCGCCCTTTACCCGTAAGTTGGTTCGTATCGCTGTCTGCACAGCCTCATTCAGTGGCAACACAGGCTCAGGGGCAGAGCTCCAGGCAGCACCGAGGAATATCCATATTGCAAACCCGCCTTTAAACAACGACCACCCCTATAACAGCAACGGCACAAAACTGATCAATGCGCAAGACTATTTAAGATCAAATAAGTATATGTGCTGCAGGCTCTGCGCTAAGCTGTTGAGCCCATAGCAACGCCAACCTATCGAAGCTCTTTTATATTTCTTATCGCAATTAAAATTTCTGATATGGGAAGAGGTTGTATTAAGTTTCTGCGGTTGATGACGTTTTCTATATTTGCTCCAATCGCAGGATTTCCCCGGCAAAGATCACTTCTATGCCTAGTCCATCCCCCGAGCGCCATAATGAAGTTCCACCTGCCGTTATCCTTTAGCTAGGCTAATAACTGGCGGCAATCAAAACCGCCTGTTATTGGTTCCCCGAGCAGTTCTATGGCGGCGAAGTTTCTTCCAATTGTCGTACTTTTCATCTGCATGATCGCCGTGGCCGGGGCGCTGAGCCTGATTTTCTATTTTGGCTTGGATGAGCGGCTGATAGAGCTGCTGCAATGGTTAAATGACCGCGGTTGGCAAACCAGCCTCCTATATATCCTAATTGTGGCCGCGGCAATTATTTTTCTGCTGCCCGGTGTGATTTTCACCATGGGAGCTGGATTTGTTTTCGGAGTCATTAAGGGCACGGTTCTGGTGGTTGCGGGCACAGTACTCGGTGCCACCATCGCATTTCTGATCGCCCGTTACCTCTTTGGTGAGCGCCCATCGCGCTGGGTTATGTCCCATATCAAGCCCGCCACTATCGGTGAGGTGATCCGCCGCGAGGGCTGGCAGATGATCATGCTGACTCGCTTGGTGCCACTTTTTCCGTTCAAGCTCTCCAATTATTTCTTCGGGCTGACCCCAGTGCGGCTGAGGGATTTTGTGCTGGGCAATACATTGGGAATCATCCCCTTAACGCTGCACAACGTCTATGTGGGCTCCATCGCTGCAGACCTCACTTCCCTCGGCAAAGTAGAGGAGCGCACAACCATTCAATGGGCGCTGTATATCACAGGCTTTGTGCTCGCTGTGATCGCTCTGATTGGCCTGACCCGCATGGCCCGGCGCGCATTAAAAAGAATCGTGAAAGAAGAGGACCTGTAATGCCCTGGATGAAATGGCTCCCGTGGCGCTTCTTCGTACGTCGATTCGCCACCGCTCATGGTTTCCTCGATCCGCTGACATTGATGGCGCATTTACAGCGTTTTGCCGAACCTTCCGAGGTAAGCGAGCCAATCGAGCTACTGCGCGCAGGGGCGGTATTTCATGCTCGCGCTCTGATCAACAGCAAAGTAATTCAGCACAACCTCGATTGGGTATGGCCATACTGGATTCAGCGCCAATTCGATCCGCGGGACAAATCATTTATTCCCCGCGCATTCTCCATTACCCACTGCAATCTCAGCCATCGCAACTGGACTGCGGTGGGCTTACCGGACTGCGAGGAACTGCCGGTTATAGACCCACGAGGACTGCTCACCCCACACTACGATGGCTGGTCTATCGATGCCTGGGTGATCAGTAATTCGGGCGATGCGTTGACCCCCTCCAGTCTCACCTATTGCGAGCAGCACCAGGAACTGGACGACAACATCGCCGTAATCACCGAATCTGCACTTAAGGGCCTGAAGCTGCGCAATAGTGTGCGGGTGGAGGCCCGCGAAGGAAAACCTCAATGTGTTATGGATCTTGCAGTCAGTTGCCGCGACGGTGGTTGGCTACTTGTCGTGCTGCGACCGTGCAATCCAGAAGGGGTCAGCTTTGTACACAAGGTTCGCCTGGATGAGAGCGGCAGACGTTGGCTGATTGAGGAAAAGCCCGCCGTCGAATTCGGGCAATCGGTTGATAAACATCTCGCATCCGACTATCGCGGCGGGGATATCTACCTGCATCTGCAAGACGAACACGGCCGCATGTCCGGTGAGTGTGATGTCGGCATGGCAACGGCGGCCGCAATGTTCCGTGTTGAGCGACACAAACCCCTGAAGCTGGATGTTGCTATTCCCCTGGACACAGATTCGCAGGGAGAATCTCACCCAAAAACCTGGCAGGAAAGCCTAAAGGGCCACTGTGCCTTGCAAGTACCGGACAAGGAATTCCAATTCCTTTACGACTCGGCAATCCGCACCTTGATACTGCACTCCCCCAAAGATGTATATCCCGGTCCCTATACCTACAAACGTTTCTGGTTCCGGGATGCCGCCTTTATGATCCAATCTCTATTGTTTGCCGGGCTCACCAGTCGGGCTGAAAGAGCACTGGACCAGTTCCCCCAGAGACAGAAACGCAACGGCTTCTTCCATTCACAGGATGGCGAGTGGGACTCCAACGGTGAAGCCCTATGGATTCTCGACCTCTATTGCCAACTGACCAACAAACCCCTCAAACAGGCCTGGTGCGATCCAGTACTTAAGGGTGCACGATGGATTATGGCAAAACGATTGCCCCAGGATGGCAGCCCCTGTGCGGGTCTGCTGCCCGCTGGATTCAGTGCCGAACACCTGGGCCCCAATGACTGCTACTACTGGGACGATTTCTGGGGGGTGGCCGGCCTACTTGCCGCCGCAGCGATCTGTACACGGGAGGGTATCGACGATAATGCGCATCGATTTAATACCGCGGCCAATGACTTCCAGCGCACCATCGATGAAAACCTGGCCTGGGCACAGAAGCGACTCGGCCGCGCCGCCATGCCGGCCTCTCCCAACCGGCGCCTGGACGCGGGGGCGATTGGTTCCATCGCCGCAGGCTATCCTCTACAGCTTTACTCCCCGGATGATCCCCGTCTCACTGATCTTGCAGACTTTCTGATCGATAACTGCTTCGTTGGCGGCGGCTTTTTCCAGGACATGATTCACTCAGGTATCAACGCTTACCTGACCCTGCACATCGCCCAAGTGTTATTGCGCGCCGGTGACCGACGTTGCCTGGACCTGATGCGCAATGTGGCTCAGCTCGCCTCCCCTACCGGCCAGTGGCCGGAAGCTATCCATCCCCACTCCCTAGGCGGCTGCATGGGAGATGGCCAACACGCCTGGGCGGCAGCTGAATGGGTGGCGATGCAGCGCAACTGTTTTGTGCGTGAAGAACAGGATGCACTGGTATTGATATCCGGGCTGCCGCCGGAGTGGCTCAGGGACTCATCTGCTACAAAACCGATTCTTTTTGGCCCGGCCCCCACCCGATTTGGTGTGATCTCCCTGGAGATTACTCCCGGTGCCAACCCGAAAGTATCCTGGAAGGGGGAGTGGTATGGAAAGCCACCCGCCATCGCCATCAACCCCCTTGGCTTTACCCCCACACTGGTTGGCGAGGGGATGGATTTCGTGGAGTTGAAAAATCCGTGAATATAGTGATGTTAACCAATACCTACCTGCCCCACGTCGGTGGCGTGGCGCACTCGGTATCAGCATTCAGCGACGAGTATCGCAAGCACGGGCACAATGTGCTAGTGATTGCCCCGGAGTTCGCGCAACAAGTCGCCCGCGAGGAACATGTATTGCGAATTCACGCGATACAAAACTTTAATGGCAGCGACTTCTCTTTTGCCCTGCCCTTCTCCCTCGCCCTCAATGAGCGGCTTGATGCCTTTAAGCCGGATATCGTCCACTCCCACCATCCTTTCCTGCTTGGACTGACGGCACTGCGTATTGCCCGCGAACGCGAGCTGCCCCTGGTATTTACACACCACACCTTATACGAGCACTACACCCACAATGTGGTGGCAAATTCCCAAGTAGTGAAACGCTTCGCCATTGAAATCGCCACCCGCTATGCCAATCTCGCCACCTTGGTGCTGGCTCCAAGCCTCAGTGTTGTGCGTTTACTCCATGAGCGCGGTGTAAACACCCCCATCGCTGAGGTACCCACCGGCGTTCGTCTTGAAGACTATCGCGACGGCGATGGCAGGGGCATCCGTGAGCAACTGCATATCCCATCCTCTGCATTTGTAGTGGGGCACCTCGGCAGATTTGGCCAGGAGAAGAACCTGCCCTTCCTGTGCGAAGCTGTGGCACGCTTCATGCGCGATCGGGAAAACGCCCACTTCCTGCTGGCGGGTAGTGGGCCGCTGGAAGATGATTTGCGCAATATTTTCATCCAGCAGGGCCTGCTGCACCGTCTGCACATGCCCGGAAAAGTACTCGGCCCAGCGCGGCGCGACATGTATAGCGCTATGGATACCTTTGTATTTTCCTCAACCACTGAAACCCAGGGCTTAGTTCTGTCTGAGGCGATGGCCAGCGGTATTCCGGTCATTGCACTGGAAGCCAATGGAACACGGGAAATAGTTAAAGACCGTGTTAATGGCCGATTGATTACCGGCAACGATATAGAACAATTCGTATCTGCCATCCACTGGTTGCACGATACCCCCCCGGGAGGGCGCCGGGAGCTCATTCACCAGGCGGTGTGTACCGCCAGGGATTTTTCCATGAAGAGCTGTGCTCAGCGCGCACTCGATCTGTACCAACCACTGCTGAAGCACCACTCACCGCCAGATAGTGCCCAGCTCACCCAGTGGATGCGTATGTGGAAACTCATCGGGGCCCAGTGGGAGATTATCGAAGGGCTAACCGGAGCAGCAGGGGCTGCACTCAACCAGGCACCGGAGCAGTGACCCTGAGCAATGTTAAGCCGCATTGGACTTTCCATCAGGCGCTGGCGCCGCCGCTTCAGTCGCAGCGAGTGGATCGCCTCCCTGCTCGGGCTCTCCACCAGCGGACGCCAGCCCCACGCACCGGGCCTGATACTGATCCAGATCGACGGGCTGGCCTACCCCGAGCTGCTCAAAGCTCTGGCCAGAGGGCGCATGCCCTTCCTGAAACGGCTGATCCGCAAAGAGCACTATCGCCTTGAACACATGTATCCAGGTGTGCCTTCCACCACTCCCGCAGTGCAAGCAGAGCTCTTCTATGGTGTGCGTCAGGCGGTGCCTGCATTCGGCTTTCTAGTTCACGAAACCCAGAAACTCGGACGCATGTACGACCCGGAAGTGGCTGCACTAGTGGAAAAACGAATCAACACACAACAACGCGATCCACTCTTGCGCGGCGGCAGTTGCTACTTAAGCCTGTTTCGTGCTGGTACCAAGACAGGCGAAGCCCACTTCTGTCCAGCGGACCAGGGCTGGGGCCCGGCACTGCGCAGCGCCAGTCCACTAACTATCTGCATCCTGTTGTTGACCAACTTCTGGAGCCTGATCCGCACCGGTGCGTTAATTGTGGTTGAGTTGATATTGTCCCTGGTCGACTGCATACGCGGGCTAATGCAGGGGCAAAACTTTATAAAAGAGCTGATGTTTATCCCTACCCGCGTCGGCATCACTATCCTAACGCGGGAATTCAGCACCATGGGGGCCAAGGTAGATATTTCCCGCGGCCTACCTATCATCTACGTCAACCTGCTTGGCTACGACGAGCAATCCCACCGCCGTGGGCCCCGCTCGGCATTTGCCCACTGGGTACTCAAAGGCATCGACGACGCTATAGCGCGGATTTGGCGCGCAGCACACACCTCTGACCGGCGCCACTACGATGTGTGGATATTCTCTGACCATGGCCAGGAGCAGACCCGACCCTACGAAGAGCTCTATGGTCGCAGCCTGGGTGATGCCCTGTCTGAGGTCCTCTCCGGGTTATCCAAGCCCCCGAGAATCGAGCCTGGCCACAGTAACCGCGGTGTCCAACTGGAGCGGGCCCGCCTCTTTGGCAGCGAATGGATGGACAAGGACGTATTGGAACAGGATCCGGAGCAAAGCGACGGCAAAACCCCGCTGGCGCTCACCGCCCTTGGTCCGCTGGCAATGCTTTACAATCTGGATCTCAACGATATCAGCCGCGAAGATGTAGCACGTCTGATAGTTGAAAAGGCGCACGTTCCGCTGGTGATCTACCGGGTAGACCCCAGCTCACCTTCCTCTCCAGTTCATGGCTGGTGGAGGCATGGCCCAGTGCGCCTACCTGAAGATGGTCGCAAACTGATGGGAGATGAACACCCCTACCCCGACCAGGCTATCGCTGACATGATCAGCCTATGCAGCCACCCGGATGCCGGTGACTTTATGATGTATGGCTGGTGTTCAGGGGAGGAGCAGCCATTGACCTTCGCCATGGAGAACGGCAGCCACGGTGCCGCCGGGCCCAATGAAACCCATGCTTTTGCGCTCATGCCCGAGGATATCCAACCTCCTGACCCCCGCCTGGGCTACTGGCGGCCTCAGGACCTGCGCTCCGCTGCCAGGGCCTACCTGCGTGGTGCCCGGCCAATGAAGCTGGATGAACACAGTGCACCCGAGAAAACCCTTAGAATCATGACTTACAATGTGCACAGCTGCCGCGGTGTTGACGGCACCCTCTCGCCCCAGCGCATCGCCAGGGTGATCGCGCGCTACCGCCCGGATATCGTCGCCCTGCAGGAACTGGATGTGATGCGTGAACGTAGTGGTGGCCTGGACCAGGCAGAGCGCTTGGCACGACTATTGGCAATGGATGTCCATTTCCAGCCTGCGATCAATCTGAATGAGGAACGTTACGGCGACGCTATCCTCACTCACCTGCCAGTCAAACTGATCAAGAAAGGCATATTACCGGGTCCCCAAAAAGGCAAAGGGCGCTTATTTAACCCCGCCGCAGATGAGCCCCGCGGCGCTGTCTGGGTCGAGATTGAACACAACGGTAATAAGATCCAAATTATTAACACCCATCTGGGCCTTTCTCGCGCTGAGCGACTGCGACAAGTAGATGCCCTGCTGGGCCCTGAGTGGCTGAGTAACCCACGCTGCAAAGGGGAGCGTGTTTTATTGGGAGATTTCAACGCTCTACCAAATTCGGCGGAGTGTAAACGTTTAGGTGGCTACCTACACGATGCACAAGAGCAGGCTCCGCGACACACACCCAAGGGCACTTTTCTGAAAGTCCGTATCGACCATATTTTCTTAAGTGCCGGCATTGCAGTGAAGAAAGTGCGTATTCCACGCACCGCCCTCACCCGCCAGGCATCGGACCACCTGCCACTAATTGTGGATATCGAGGTGCCTTTCCGGCACAGGTCTCAGTAAAACACTTGAAAAGTACCCATAAGCCCCTATTAATAGCAGGAGAAGATTCGACTTAAACCTTGTAAAAGTTATGGTTTTTCGAATAGAGAATCACTTGTGGCCCGCACTTAAAAGGGATATCCCGACTTGATGGTCCCAATCGCGAGCTATATGATTCCAATATCGTTTAAATAGCAGGAGTCGCTAAATGCAACCGCAAGCTTATACTAATACCCGCGCACTGGACCGCTCGGAATCAACGAAGGTGTTGCGCAATACCTATGCCCTATTGGCAATGACTGTACTCTTCAGTGCCGTTACCGCCGGTATCTCTATGGCCGTCGGCATGAGCCATATCATGGGGCTGGTATGCTCCTTTGGAGCTCTGGCTCTGATTTGGTTCGTACTACCACGCACTGCCAATTCCAGCGCCGGAATTGGAGTAGTTTTTGCTTTCACAGGCCTGCTGGGTGCATCCTTGGGCCCAATATTGAACCACTACCTAAATATGGCCGGTGGTGGCCAGATCGTAATGCAGGCATTGGGCACTACTGCCTTAATCTTCTTTGCTCTGTCTGCCTACGTGCTGACCACTCGTAAAGATTTCAGCTTTATGGGCGGCTTCCTGTTTGTCGGTTTGATCGCAGTGCTGGTTTGTATGCTGGGCGTCGTTATCGCCGGCCTTTTCGGCATCCATATGCCGCTGTTTAGCGTGGCCTTGAGCGGTGTTATTGCCCTGCTGATGTCTGGCTTTATCCTGTTCAATACCAGCCAAATCATCAATGGCGGCGAGACCAACTACGTAATGGCAACTGCGTCCCTTTACCTGAACATCTTTAATCTGTTCACCAGCTTGTTACATATTCTTGGATTTGCATCTGACGACTAAGTAACAACTTTGCTAGACTGGAAACAATGCCCCGCATAGCGGGGCATTTTATTATTTGACCCCCTATGAAGTTTTCCCTTGCAGTTTACTCTGCGCCCCACTCCTCCCAATCTGCAGCCAGCGCCTTGCGCTTCGCTAAAGCGCTGCTGGCCGAAGGACACGAAATTTACCGAGTGTTTTTCTATTGCGATGGCATCCAGATTGGCAACAACATTGCCGCACCTCCCCAAGACGAATCTAACCTGGCTAGGGAATGGCAAGCTCTGCAACGCGAATACAAACTCGACCTTGTAATTTGTATCGCCGCAGCCCAGAGGCGCGGCGTTTTAAGTCAGAGAGAAGCAGAACGTCTGGAAAGACCCTCGGCCAACCTCGCCGAAGGATTCGAGCTTGCAGGCCTAGGCCAACTGACCGACGCCGTAGCCAACTCCGAACGCCTGGTAACTTTTGGAAGCTAGTCATGGGTAACAAAACGCTCACCATATGCCGCGCCGCTCCTTATGGCAGCGCTCTCGCCCGTGAAGGCCTTGAAGCAATACTCGCTGCCGCCGCGATGGGGCAAGAGGTCGACCTACTGTTTCTTGGTGATGGGGTTTTCCAGCTTCTGGACAATCAATCACCTGAAGGAATCCAGCAAAAGAGCCTGCACCGTAACCTACAGGCACTACCCATGTTTGGGCCGGAACAACTCTATGTTTGCGCAAGCAGTTTGTCAGAGAGAGGCATTAACCCCAAGCAGATCAAAATTCCCGGAATAGACATCAAAGTAATCGAAAAGCCAGGTGCCTTGATCGCCTCTTACCAATGTGTATTGAACTTTTGATATGACATTACATCTAGTCAGTAAGTCTCCATTCAGCTCCAGTGCCTTATGTGATTGCATAAAATGCTTTGCAGAAGGGGATGTATTACTTTTGATTGAGGATGGCGTTTACGCCCTGCGCCATGGTGCTTTGCAGAAGCTACAGAACTCAGCAATTTACTGTTTGGAAGCCGATGCTAAAGCGCGTGGCCAACAAGAGTTAACGGCAATAGTCTCTGGTGTCACAATGATTGACGATGCGGGCTGGGTAAAACTCTGTACTCAGAATACTCCCATCGTCAGCTGGTTCCGGTAAAAGTAGAGAATGAATCATTTAGAAGTTAATGGCCGAGAAATTCCCCTCGATAAAGAGGGCTACTTGCGTGACCTCAACGACTGGAGCCCGGATGTAGCAGAACAGCTGGCAAAAGCTGAGAGCATAGAGCTAACAGATGCCCATTGGGAGGTTATCGAGCTATTACAGGATTTCTATCGCCAATTCGAACTGTCCCCCGCCATGCGCCCTCTGGTGAAATTTGTCGGCCATAACCTGGGGCCGGACAAGGGACGCAGTATCTATTTAATGCAGCTTTTCCCACCGAGCCCGGCCAAGGTCGCCAGTAAAATCGCCGGCCTACCAAAGCCCACCAACTGCCTATAGTTGCCAACTCCTTATAATGAGTTACGAGAAGCCAGGTCCCTCTTTAGCGGCCTGGCAACACGTACACCTAATCGACTCTCAAGCACCCACTACCCCGTCTTCCAGAACTTTGCTCTACACTGCGCTTCAGGGGCACCATCCAAGTTAATTCACTGCTCACCTCAGCAGGAAGCTCGGGAAACTTACTTTATGCCAGACATTCGATTCGGAATCATTGGCAGTGGCATGATTGCCGATATAACAGCCAGGGCAATCGATCAAGCCTCCGGGGCCTGTGTTGCTGCAGTCGCCAGTAAACACTTTACCAAAGCCAAGAAGTTTGCTAACGAACATAGCATTGCCACGGTTTACGAGACCTGGCAAAAACTTATCGAGGCCACAAATATCGACGCTGTCTATGTTGCAACTCCCACCACCAGTAAGGAAGAAATAAGCCTGGCTGCGCTAACAAATGGCAAACATTTAATCAGTGAAAAGCCCTTTCTCAACAGCGCATCAGTGCGCAAGATGGCCGATCAAGCCCTGTCGGAAGGGCTTGCTTTTATGGATGCCACTCATTTCACTCACCACCCGAGGACCGCCCATGTCATACAGCAGCAAAAGAAGTCAATTGGGACCGTAAACCGTATACATACCGTTTTCTTCTTCCCCTTTTTGGAACGCGACAACATACGCTTCAATCCGAAAATGGAGCCTACCGGGGCGATCGGGGATATTGGCTGGTACTGCATGCGCGCAATCGTAGAGTACCTGCGCCCCACGGGACCAATACAGGCTGTCTCTGGAGCTGTGAAACACGACCAGCAAACAGGCGCAATCATCAGTGGCGCTGGGCTCATTGAGTTTTCCAGTAACCAAACCTCAACTTTTGAATTTGGCTTCGACGCAGGTACTTGCGCTATGGACCTCTGCATCCTTGGGGAAAATGGCCTGATTCAGCTCGATGACTTTGTACTGGACTGGAAAGATAGCTTTGTCTTCGACAATCCCGGGTACACCGCAGGCTTTACACTTCGCCAAGGCCTTGTATCACCAGAAGAATTCCAACATTTTGAAGTCGCAACCCAAAAACCTCAAACCGTATACATGATCGAGAACTTTTGTCATATGGTCACAGCCGGGGATATTGATCAGCGCTCAGCTGCTGCTGAACGTGCAACCCACACCCAGGAACTGCTAGACCAATACTGCCGCTCAGTTGGATTAACTCCATAGTTCTTCTCCATTTTCGCAGAAGAACTCATTGTACCCTTGAGGTTACGAGCTGTTGGTCACTGAATTGGGGGGGCACCACAGTCAAATATGCAGAATGACCCGTCGATCTCCATGATGATGGCGATGCTCCCAAAGATAGATACCCTGCCAGGTTCCCAGCATTAAGCGGCCACCCTGTATCGGAATTGAAAGGCTGGTTGCAGTTAGTGCGGACTTAATATGGGCGGGCATATCATCCGGCCCCTCCAGGGTATGGGTGTAAAGGCGATCATCCTCCGGCACCAGGCGATTCAACCATTGCTCGAGGTCTTTACGCGCACTAGGGTCCGCATTCTCCTGAATTAGCAGGCTCGCGGAGGTGTGCTGGATAAATAGCGTGCACAGTCCCTCGTCCACACCTTGCCTGGATACCCAGTCAGTCACCTGATTGGTAAACTCCTGTAGCCCCTGTCCGCGTACTCTGATTGCTATCTCACCTATTGCCATACGGATTCCTATATAATTCGCGCCTATTCCATCATTGAGACTACCGCATTCTATATGGCACTGTACCGCGTTAACACCGACGACTATCAAGACCAGCTGCACAAGAAGGCCCAACGCCTCAGCGAGGCTTACCGGGAATTCACCAGCCTGCAGCCAGAGCTGTTCCCCTCTCCCCCGATCCATTATCGGCTCCGCGCCGAGTTCAAAGTATGGCACGAAGGTGGAGTAGCTCACTACGCCATGTACCGCCAGGGCGAGTACAAAAAGCCGTTTATTATTGATGAGTTTACCGTCGGCTCGAAGCTCATGAACCAGTTGATGCCACAGGTCCTCGAAGCCATAAATAACAGCGAGGTGTTACGCAAGCGCCTGTTCTCCGCCGAATTTCTGACTACATTGAGTGGCGATGCACTGATCACCCTGATATATCACAAAAAGCTGGATGAGGAGTGGGCACAAGAAGCCCACGCCCTGCAGGACAAACTCGGCTTCCCTATCCTGGGCCGCTCGCGCAAGCAGAAGGTAATTTTGGAACGGGACTATGTCACCGAACAATTAGAAATCGATGGCAGACAGTACCTGTACAAACAAGTCGAAGGTAGCTTTACTCAACCCAACGGTGATATCTGTCGCTCCATGATCCTTTGGGCTAAAAGCGCCTGTGGCAAAAATGAAAGTGACCTGTTGGAGCTATATTGTGGAAACGGAAACTTCACTATTCCACTCAGTGAAAATTTCCAAAAAGTACTGGCCACTGAAATCTCCAAAGTATCGGTGAATTCCGCCCAGGAAAATATTCATGCTAATGGCGTTACCAATCTTAATATTGTGCGCCTATCCAGCGAGGAGTTTACTCAGGCCATTGACAAGGTACGTCCATTCCGCCGCCTCGCTGATATCGACCTCGATAGCTACAACTTTAATACTGTACTGGTAGACCCCCCCCGCGCCGGCCTGGACGAGGACACCTGCGCAATGGTGGCTCGATTTCCGCGTATTCTCTATATATCTTGCAACCCGGAAACTCAACTGGATAACCTCAAGCTGCTGAGTCAAACACATCGCATAGAGCGCTTTGCCCTGTTTGATCAGTTCCCCTATACGGATCACACCGAGACCGGCCTGCTACTGGTGCGCAAGTAGGTATAACGCTCTTTCAGACTTCAACACCTGTCGTATCTGTCATAAGAGTAAGAAAAAGCCGGCGAGTGGGTCACAAGCCTCTCGTCGGATTGACTTCCCAATACCGTCAATATTTTGAAGTTTTTCTTTACGAGAAGCTTTCAGGAGTTCAACTCCCCTTTTTGCGTACTCAAAGTGGAAACATAAACTGAGATCAGAAATATCCAATTGATCCCACACGACATTCTTTCTTATTTACTTCACTGCACCTTTAAAAATTACTATTTCGGTGTCTATCTATATCGAAAATGGGGACTGCAGGCTATAAAATTGATGAAAATGTAATTTTGAAAGGTGCTTTTCAATAATTGTATCGGCACTTGGTTATCAGCGACTGCATCAATTCTACACAATTGAGACCATACAATTACCAAGGCCCTAGCTCTCCACCAACCTGTGGCTTTTCCAGCAAATGAAATTCTCTGCCACCTCCTGATATATTTTTCTTCTGCCCTATGGGCAAGAATTGTATAATTATCAATACCTAAGCAGGAATTGAGTCCATGGTTTCGTTGAGCGACCTCCCCAGAAAGAAAGATAGCGAACCCGATCGCAAGTTTATCGAGGCTTTGGCCCGTGGCTTGGATGTACTCCGGGCTTTTCAACCTGGTGATGGTTTTTTAGGCAATCTAGAAATCGCCCAGCGTACTGGGCTGCCCCGCTCCAGTGTTTCTCGGCTGACCTACACGCTCACCAGATTGGGCTATTTGACCTATTCAGATCGTATGGAAAAGTATCAACTGGGCAGTGGAGTGCTGGCCCTTGGTTATGCCTTTGTCTCCAATCTCGCCATCCGTCAGATAGCCAAGCCCTTAATGCAGGACCTGGCAAATACGACAGGTACTGCCGTGGGCCTGTCCGACCGCGACCGGCTCGATATGATTTTTGTCGAGTTTTGTGCTCCCGCTAATGTTACTAGTTTTCGCCACGAAATCGGCAACCGAGTTTCCATTGCCAGCAGCAGCTCCGGACGTGCCTATTTGGCAGCACTCCCGCAAGAAGAGCGCGAGTTTTTTTACAGGCACCTGGAGAAAAAGTTTGGCGAGCAATGGGCTAAAGTCAAGGCTGGTATTGAAGAAGCTGTGACAAGCTATCAACAACGAGGGTTCTGTTGCTCCTTTGGCGACTGGAACCGCGATGTGAATGGTGTCGCTGTGCCCCTGCAATTAAGTCAGGGGCACATCTACACTTTTAATGCCGGCGGGCCCGCCTACCGACTAAACCCCGATTTTCTGGAAAGTGAAGTCGCCCCATTATTAAAAAACATGGTCGGAAATATTGAGGCTATGCTGATTCGCTACTAGCGACTACTCACTGGCTAGGCGGCCGATGCCGATAGACAGCATGATCAAAGATATCAAAGTTTAAAGCGCAGTAAAAAGCTGAAAATTTTATCGAACTGCGGGCCGTAAGGCGGACGCAACCTTCCTGCTGATGACTTCCTGGCCTGGGTGAAAATTGGACGTAATTTTGAGAACTCCAGAAATCCTTCATAGGCATGGTACTGCCCCATTCCACTGGCTCCAATGCCACCGAAGGGCAAATCTGCCTGGGAAACGTGCAAAGCGCAGTCATTAATGCAGGTACCACCAGACAGTGTATTTTTAATGATCATATCCTGCAGATGCTCATCGTTACTGAAAATATATAACGCCAAAGGCCGGTCACGATCATTAATGTAGTCCAATGCTTCAGCAAGTGTCTTGTACGTGATAATAGGCAAGATGGGACCGAATATTTCCTCCTGTAAAAGGATCATTTCCTCAGTTGGGTTTAACACTAGGGTTGGAACAATTTTTTGCAGGGACTCACTATTTTCTGTATCTAACAGCGGAAGAACCCTCGCTCCATTTACTCTCGCATCTTGCAGAGAATTGCTTAATCGGTTAAATGCCTTTTTATCAATAATCGACGTGAAATCTTTGGTCTCCAGTGACGGGTACCACTTCGGCACCTGTTTTTTAGCAGTCTCAATAAAATCAACCAGTTTTCCTTCCGGTATCAGGAGATAGTCCGGTGCTACGCAAGTTTGCCCGGCGTTAAAGAACTTGGTACTCAGTATACGTTCCGCAGCAATACTCGCATCAAAGTCTTCACACACTATGGTGGGTGACTTGCCGCCTAATTCCAAGGTTACCGGTGTCAGGTAATCTGCAGCTCTACGCATCACTGTTTTCCCGACTTCACCGGAACCAGTGAAAATCAGGTGATCATAAGGCTGAGCAGTAAATTCTGTAGCACTCACCCCTGGTAGTATGGCCACCAGGTCTTCCGTAAAATATTTCTCAAATAAATGATGCAATAAAGTACACAGGCCCTGTGATTTAGCTGCCATTTTGATCATACAGCGGTTACCCGCTGATAAAGCGCTGACTAATGGCCTCACAGAAGTAAGCAGCGGGTAGTTCCAAGGGGCAACAATAGCGACCACCCCTTTCGGCTGAGGCAGCACTCGATTCTTTGTACCTCTGAGCAACAGAGGTACGTGGCGCTTCTGAATCTTCATCCACTTTTTCAGGCGCTTACAAGTGTATCGAATTTCTTCGATACACCCGTAGATTTCTGCGATCTTGGTTTCCTGAATTGCACGGTTACCAAAATCCTCACTAATGGCTTTTGCAATTGATTCCTGGTTTTCCAGTATTAACTGCTCTAGCTTACGCAGGTTTTCCAAACGCTCTTGAAGACTAGGGTAAGGGTTTTTACGAAATGCACCTCGCTGCTGCTGGAAGATACTCTCTACCTGACTTACCGCAGCAGTCTTTTTTCGATCAGCAACCATATCCATAGGTATCTGCCCTCAATAAGTCACAGCTAAAGAGTGATCCGAAGCCTTACTCAATTCGTTCAGGATTAATGTCCAGCAAATCGCAAAGTGTGGAAATCAGTACTGCCAAATATATACTGAACCGTTGTTAAACGCTTAAAAAAGTGACCTACATCCAACTCTTCAGTTACCCCAATACCGCCATGTAACTGTATAGCCTCCTGCCCTATTAGCCGAGCTGCTTTACCGATGCGGCTTTTCGCGGCGGAAACTGCCTTCGGCGCAACACCCTTATTGGCATCCATCTTTAATGCGGCCATTAACAAAACGGAGCGAGCCTGCTCATATTCAGTAAACATGTCCACCATCCGGTGTTGTAGTGCCTGGAACTTGCCGATAGCAACACCAAACTGCTCACGAGTCTTGGTGTACTCAACAGTTTTTTTATAGATTTTCTCCATGGCACCAACTGCTTCTGCACACAATGCCAATGTGGCTCGGTCTATAGCCTTCCCAATCACTGGTAAGGCCGTTCCCTCCCCTCCAACCCGGTTAGCGATAGGGACTTTCACATTGTTAAATTTTATTTCGGCCGCACGGTGCCCATCCACGGTCGCATACTCATGCCGATGAAGCCCCGCTGTATTGGTATCTACCAGCAATAAAGTAATCCCGTCGCAATCTTGCTGGGCGCCGCTAGTACGCACAGATACCAGCAATTTGTCTGCCGCCCCGCCGTTGAGAACAACGGCTTTGTGTCCGTTCAGGATGTAACTGTCACCATCCAGCACAGCAGTCGTCGTAATATCAGCAAGGTTGTAGCGACTCTGGGGTTCGGCAAAGGCAAAAGCCAGCTGCAGCTGCCCCTCTATCAACAGCCCCAAAAGCTCCCGCTTTTGTGCTTCACTGGCACCATCAGCAATTAAACCACCACTCAACACTGCGCAGGCCAAGAAGGGTTCCACCACCAATCCGCGGCCAAACTCCTCCATTACCACCATCAGATCTACAGCAAAACCACCAAGGCCACCATCCTCTACTTTAAAAGGCACCATTAGCCAGCCCAACTCGGCAAACAGCTGCCAGTTTTCCTGGCTGAAGCCAATATCGCTATTAACTATTTTACAACGACGGTCAAAGTCATAATCCTGCTGAATAAACTTGCTTACGCTGTTTTGCAGCAGCTGCTGCTCTTCGCTATAGGAAAAATCCATCGCTCCAATCCTCATTAGACGCTGCGTTTACAGGCCAAGCACCCATTTGCTAATAATGTTTTTCTGAATTTCATTACTACCACCATAAATCGACGATTTGCGGTTATTTAGGTAGCGGGGCACACTACTGGAAATTACTCCAGGACCCACCCACTCGCCATCAAACCCGCTCTTAAACTGCTCTCTGACAAATGGCATTCCATAATAGCCAGCAGTTTCCATATAAAGTTCATCAATGAATTGAGCGATTTCTGTCCCTTTTATTTTCAAGATTGACGATTCCGGCCCTGGCGCTTTACCGGTACTCACCGCTGCAAGTGTACGCAGTTCGGTAAATTCCAGACCCAGCAGATCAATTTCGACTTCTGCCAGTCTTTGTGCAAAAGCTGGATTTTCCAGCAGGCTAGCACCGCCATCACAAGTCTCACTGGCCAGTGTTTTTAAAGTCTGTAAGCGTTTTTTGGATGTGGCGACCCGGGCAATGCCCGTCCGCTCATGGGTTAACAGTACCTTGGCATAGGTCCAGCCTTGACCTTCCTCCCCAATACGATTTGCCACAGGCACCCGCACATTGTCGAAGTGCACTTCATTAACTTCATGGTGGCCACCCAGAGTTATAATTGGCGACACGGTAATACCGGGGTGATTCATCTCGATCAGCAAGAAGCTAATGGCTGCCTGGTTCTTAATCTCAGGCCCTCCGGTGCGGACCAGGCAGAAAATCCAGTCGGCGTATTGCCCCAAGGTGGTCCAAGTTTTGCTGCCATTAACGACGTATTCATCACCCTCACGTACTGCAGTGGTTTTTAATGAGGCCAAATCGGAGCCTGCATTTGGCTCTGAATAACCCTGGCACCACCAGACATTGCTCGCCAGAATATCGGGGAGAAACCGTTGCTTTTGCTCCTCGCTGCCATAGGTAAAGATAACCGGGGCGACCATTTTTAAACCAAAAGGAATCACATCAGGTGCACCAAAGTTGGCACACTCATTGGCCCAAATATATTTCTGGGTTGGCGTCCAACCGGTACCACCATACTCCATCGGCCAGTTGGTAGCGGCCCAGCCCTGCTCATACAAAATTTTCTGCCAGCGAACAAAGCTCTCCTTATCTAAAGGAATTTCTTTAAGGGTCCTTTCTCTGATATCCGCGGGCAGCTTCTCTTGCAGGAATTGCTGAACTTCCTGCTGGAAAGCCAATTCTTCAGAGGAAAAATCTATATTCATTCGCTTGCTCCTATTTTTATCGGTGCGATGATTAGCGATTTTTATAGCTAACTTTTGTCACCCTATGCGCGATCCCCCTGCGCTAAGTTTTCGGACGTTCCCTTGTACAAGCGGAACAAACTTTCAGTTGCCACCCTCGATAGACTCTCCCTTCTGCTGCGGGATTATCCGAAGCGCAACTAATTTATACCTCCCAAAGCTCTATATTCCGGGGATATCTGATTTAGATATTTGGCACCTTTAGAGTTATCGCATCCCACATAAGTCGCATAATTCGACAGTTTAAAAAACTTGAAGGCTGGAACTATTCGCAAATGGCGCGCTTATCTTTTTTATGTTCTTAATTCCGCCATTTTATCGAATAGCCCTTCGGTCACTAATCAATACACAAAACACTACCATCTAATTCCGCAGAGTGGAATGCTGAATTCACTTTTGATATGGTCATCACCATAATAACCAAAGTGAGAGAAGCCCCCATGTCTATCACGCCTAATCAAACCTCCGGTCCAATGCTGCAATCACTTGCAGAAATCCAGGCTTACGAAAAAGTACCACTGTCACAGCGTTATCCGTGGGAAAATACTTTTGACCTGATCCGGCAAGCAGCCCGCCTCTACCAGCATGATGCTGCAATTGAATTCCTACCCACTGCTGCTCTAGATGAAGAAAGCGTGACAGTGAGTTTCACCGAACTATCGGAGCGAGTTCACCAAACTGCCAATTTGCTCCACTCTCTCGACGTTAAGTCGACAGATACCGTCACTTTATTGCTACCTAACCTGCCGGAAACCCACTTCGCGCTTTGGGGAGGACAGGCCGCTGGCATTGTCAGCCCCATCAATCCCCTGCTGGAGCCCGAGCATATCGTCGAGATAATGAATGCCACTAAAGCGAAAGTGCTAGTCAGTCTCGGACAAGATCTCAGTGAGGAAATATGGGAAAAAGTAGTGCAGGTCATTGAGCGGGTTCCCACTCTAGAGACACTACTACTGATAAGTAAAAAGCCCACAAATTCTGTGCCCGTACCTGCCGATATCCTGGTGCATAACTTTGGCGAGGCAATTGCCCGGCAGCCAAATGATCATTTAATTAGCGGACGCACTATCCAAGGGGATGATATCTCCAGTTATTTTCATACCGGGGGTACTACTGGACGACCGAAAGTCGCTCGCCTGACTCATAGTAATATCGCCTTTATCGCGCAACTGAATGCAGACACAACATCGAGTAAAGGGCGCTTCACCACCCTGAATGGTCTCCCGTTATTTCATATCTTCGGTACGGTAGTTGCCGGTATTGGTTCCCTGCTCGCCGGACGCACGATTGTCATCATGACTCCCAGCGGGTTTCGCTCTCCCAACGTACTCCCCAATTGGTGGCACCACGTCGCCCGCTATCGCGTGAAGGGCTTCGCCACCGTGCCCACTATCCTGGGCGTCCTGTTACAAATCCCCGTAGGTGACAATGACATCAGCTGCCTGACAGACATTGGCTGCGGAGCCTCCATACTCCCCGTCGGCCTTAAAGCCGCCTTTGAGCAAAAATTCAATGTCACTATTAGCAACGGCTACGGCATGACTGAATCCAGCTGCCTTTTGGCCCGCCCGCCCACAGATATGCAGGCTCCCGAGGGCAGTGTCGGCCGGAGACTGCCCTATATGGAAATGCAAATAGCCGAAGTGGACGGCAATCGGCTGATTAGAACTTGCAACACTGGCGAGGTAGGTATTGTGCTCGCACGGGGGCCGCATATTTTTTCAGGTTACCTCTCTGAAGAAGACAATGCCAAAGCCTGGGTCGATAACACTTGGTTTAACACCGGCGATATGGGGTACCTCGATGGGGATGGCAACCTGTTCCTGACCGGGCGCGCCAAGGACTTGATTATTCGTGGCGGCCATAATATTGACCCCGCCTTGATAGAAGAACCACTGTCCCGCCACCCCGCTGTTGCCATGGCCGTAGCAGTTGGCCAACCCGATGCTTATGCTGGGGAGGTCCCAGTGGCTTATGTCACTCTTTACCCTTCAGAAAACCCGCCTACCGAGGAACAACTTATTGACTATTGCCGCGACCAAATTTCTGAACGTGCGGCTATACCCAAACGGATCGAAATTATTGATGAGTTTCCGCTTACCGCAGTAGCCAAAGTATTTAAACCGGCCCTGCGCAATCGTGCTACCGAATATGTGATTGGCCAAGCGCTTGCGGACAAAAGTATCGCTGCCAAGTTTTCTGCTCATTTTGACGCCTCGCTTGGCCAAGTTGCAAAAGTTCAGCTGCAACAAAATTCGAGTAAAACTGCAGCAGAGGAAGCTCTGGAAAATTTACCTGTAGCTTTGGAGTTTGACTAATCACGAAGATTAATCAGAGGCTAACTGCTACTAGAAAATCAATTAGTGGATAATTGACTATGCCACATGCTTATATCTATGACGGCGGCCGCAGTACTTTTGGTCGCCACGGGGGTAGCCTTTCCAGTACCAGGCCGGACAACTTGCTCGCGCATGTTATTAAAACCCTGATTGAGCGTAATAATTTCGATTCTCTGCAATTTGAGGATGTGATCGCAGGAAATACCAACCAGGCCGGGGAAGACAGTCGCAATATCGCCCGCTTTGCCGGATTACTTGCTGGACTGCCGATCTCCACTGGCGGGATTACAGTAAATCGCCTGTGTGGTTCCGGCCTATCTGCCGTCGCAGATGCCTCCCGCTGTATTCAGGCCTCGGAAGGTGAGTTGTTTATTGCCGGTGGTGTTGAGTCCATGAGCCGCGCTCCCCTGGTCCTTTCCAAAGCGAATTGCGCCTTTGATCGCACCCAGGAATTAGCAGACACAACCCTTGGTGCCCGCTTTACCAATCCTGACATTGTTGCGGAATTTGGCAGCCATACCATGCCGCAAACCGCCGATAACATTGCATCAGACCTGAATATTCAACGAGAGGAATGCGATGCGTTTGCCCTAGCCTCACAAACCAAGTATGAAGCGGCTCGTGCTGATGGTTTCTTTGTCGATGAAATTATTCCCATTGAAGTGCCACAGGGTCGAAAACAACCACCACGTCTTATCGACACCGACGAGCATCCCCGTCCCGGCACAAGTCTTGAACGGCTACAAGCACTAGGCACGCTTTTTGAAGGCGGTGTGGTCACTGCTGGCAATGCGTCCGGTATCAATGATGGCGCCGCGGCATTGATTATTGGCAGTTCAGAGGCCGGCCAAGCTGTAGATATCAAGCCCAGGGCACGAATTCTCGCCAGCGCCATTGCGGGTGTAGAGCCGAGGGTTATGGGGCTAGGCCCGGTCCCGGCTACCCGTAAAGCCCTGGCTCGCGCAGGCTTGGATCTTGCGGATATGGATGTTATGGAGTTTAACGAAGCTTTTGCAGTGCAGGCCATGGGCTGCCTGAAAATGCTCGAGATTGATTACGAGGATCCACGGGTTAACCCCAACGGTGGCGCTATTGCCGTTGGTCATCCCCTCGGTGCCAGTGGGACCCGTATTCTGCTCACAGCTCTACGCCAGTTGGAGCGCACCGGCGGCCGCTATGCACTGGCCACCATGTGTATCGGTATCGGTCAGGGAATCGCCGTAGTTATAGAACGCATATAAACACTACCGGAACCAACTTATAGTCATTTAATAACTGGAGATAACAATGTCTACCGTAAATTATGAACTCATTGGCGATATCGGTGTTATTCGGTTAAACAATCCACCCGTTAACGCCCTCTCTCATGGGTTGCGCGAAGGCATCTGGGGAGCGATCAAAAATGCTCAGGAAGATGCATCCAAAGCACTGGTTTTATTGTGTGAAGGTCGCACTTTTATCGCCGGTGCGGACATTACAGAATTTGGCAAACCACCACAAGCACCCGGGCTATCCGAAGTTATTACGGAAATTGAAAACTCATGCAAACCAGTGATTGCCGCCATGCACGGTACTGCACTGGGCGGCGGCTTTGAGGTGGCGCTGGCCTGTCACTATCGCTGTGCCCTGGCATCAGCCAAAGTTGGCCTTCCCGAAGTAAAACTGGGGTTACTGCCCGGCGCTGGTGGCACCCAACGTACCCCGCGCTTGGCTGGCGTTGCCGCAGCACTGGAACTGATCACCAAAGGCAGTCCAATCCCGGCCGCAAAAGCCGAAAGCCTTAAACTTATAGACCGGGTTATTGACGATGATTTATTAAAGGGCGCACTGGCCTTTGCCCGTGAACTGATCGACCGCAATGCCCCCCCACGCCGGGTCAGGGATATCGTCATAGATCCTGCCAGTGTGCCAGAGGGTCTGTTTGATGACTTCCGTCAGCGCCTGGAGAAAAGAGCGCGTGGCCAGCTCGCACCACAACATATTGTCACCTGTATAGAGGCCGCCGTTCATCAGCCTTTTGATGAAGGGCTTACAAAAGAGCTGAATCTGTTTATCGAGTGCCTGCTCTCCAGTCAGTCCGCCGCTTTAAGGCACTTGTTTTTTGCCGAACGGACTGCGACAAAAATCCAAGGATTACCTAAAGATACTCCCACCAGGGAAATTAAAAGTGTGGGCATCATCGGTGGCGGCACCATGGGCGGAGGCATCGCGATGAATTTCGCCAATGTTGGCATTCCGGTCAAGCTGCTAGAAATCGATCAAGCCGCCATCGAACGTGGCCTGGCTGTAATCGACAAGAATTACAATATTACCTTGAAGAAGGGGAAGCTTACAGAGGCCCAGAAAACACACTGCCTCTCGCTCATTGAAGGTACAACCGACTACGCTGATCTGGCAGAAGTAGACCTGGTCATTGAGGCTGTATTTGAAAATATCGAACTCAAGCAGGAAGTTTTTGCCAAGCTGGATCAATTCTGCAAACCAGGCGCTATTCTCGCAACTAACACTTCCTATCAGGATATCGACCAAATTGCAGCTGCCACCAATAGGCCTGAAGATGTTATTGGGCTGCACTTCTTCAGCCCGGCCAATGTTATGAAACTGCTTGAAGTGGTTCGCGGTTCAAAGAGTGCCGATGACGTTATTGCCACCGCGATGCAACTGGCAAAAATCATCAAAAAAGTTCCCGTACTGGCTGGTAATTGCTTTGGCTTTATCGGCAATCGCATGGTGCGCCCCTATGGCCGTGAAGCTCAATTGTGCTTGATTGAGGGCGCAACCCCGGAACAAATTGATACCGTAATGCAATCCTGGGGCATGGCGATGGGCCCCATGGCCGTAGGAGACCTGGCCGGCCTGGATATCGGCTATAAAGTGCGCCAGGGACTGAACGAGGCGGAAAAAGGCGACCCCAAAACCTACTGCATTGCCGATGCCCTGGTGGAAATCGGACGGCTTGGCCAAAAGAGCGGAGCCGGCTACTATCGTTACGACCCCAAAACCCGCGCTCGCAGCAGCGATCCGGAAGTGCTGGCATTGATTGAGGCACAAGCAGAGGCCCATGGGATAGAGCGTCGGGAAATCTCCGACGAAGAAATCCTCAATCGACTCACATTCGCCTTAATTAATGAGGGAGCCAAGATCCTGGAAGATGGCACAGCCCAGCGCCCCAGTGACATCGATGTTGTGTATGTTTACGGCTACGGCTTCCCCCCCCATCGCGGTGGCCCTATGCATTATGCTGACAGTATCGGCTTGGCAAAAGTCTACGAATCTATCTGTGCATTCCGCGACCAACACGGTGAAGCCTACTGGACACCAGCACCTTTGTTGACTCGACTGGCGCAGGAAGGGAAAACATTTGCAAGCTGGACTAACGATCAACACTAATGCACTCTAACAGGGGGAAATCTACAACTGTCGATTTCCCCCTTTTTTTCTGTTTTGATGTAACCCGTTATCGACGGCACCATGAGAAATCCCGACACCTCAGTAGAGCCGGAATTGCCGGTAAATTCTGTCACGCCACAGATGGTACAGGCCCCGCCCAACACCGCCGAAGCCGCCCTTCAAAAAAATAACTGGAAAGGCATCGGCTTCGCACTTGCCACAGCCTTGGTAGCCAGTACTGCCGCGGCAGCGAGCAAATGGATATCTCCTACAGTACCCGTCCCATTGATAGTGCTCAGTCAGTACAGTATCTGTCTACTCCTGCTAATCCCCTGGCTGGTACGCCAAACACCCCAGCAACTCGCAACCCGACACTGGAAAACCCACCTACTGCGCGGCTTCGCAGGCTGGCTCTGTTTTTTCACCTACTTTTCCGCACTCAGCCGGATCTCCTTGATGGAGGCAGGTTTGTTGCGCAATGCTGCTCCTATTTTTGTTCCCCTTGTTGCCTGGATCTGGACCAGCGCCCAGATACCTGGAAAACATTGGCTCCCAATCGTACTCGGGCTACTAGGTATTACCATGATTCTACAGCCTGATATTAACGGCATCAGTAGCGGCCACGGCTTTGGCCTGCTTTCAGGACTAACTTTGGCTGCCTCCATGGTAGGTACACGTATATTGTCGCGTACTGACCGATCCAGCCTGATTCTCTTTTACTATGTCCTGATATCACTCGTCTGTAGCCTGCCTCTGGGTATCTACTATTGGCAGCCAGTTCCAATATGGACCCTACCTTATTTAGCTTTTAACGGGGCTTCCGTATTCCTGGCTATATGGCTTTACACCAAAGCCTACAGTTACGCCAAACCCAGTGTGGTATCCCCTATTAGTTATTTTGGGGTAGTGATTTCCGGTATTCTCGGCTGGTTGATTTGGCAGCACATCCCTAACTCGATTGCGCTGATCGGAACACTGATTGTTATCGGTGCAGGACTACTTACAGTGTACTTTTCCACCCACCAAAATTTCCCTGAACGGCCCACCGCTAATTAGTTTTCAATAAGGTAACATCCGATGGAATGGCAAGATAAAAAACAACCACCTTTTAATGATCACCTCGGTGTCAAGATTGATGAATGGCAAGAGGGCCATGTTGTGATCAGTGTCACCGCAAAACCAGAGCACCTTAACAGCCAAGGTGCACCTCATGGCGGCTTTATTGCAACCTTAATCGATATCGCTGGCTCCTACTGTGGGCTTTACTGTCCCTACCCAGACCGTCGGCGTAAAGCTCTGTCCCTTTCTATGAATACCAATTTTACCGGCCAAGCCAAAACCAACCAGCTGACGGCCATTGGCAAGCTGACCAGTTCTGGACGTAGGATTTATTACTCATATACCGAAGTGTATGACAGCAAGGGAACTTTAATCGCGACCGGCCAGATGACTATGCGCTATCGAAGTGGCAGCGAGAATCTGGAAGGAACTGTCATTGAAGATGACCCGATAGAAAATTGAGTTATTGTCAATTCTGGTGTTTAGCCAGTCTGATCAAGCAGCGCTCTGATCGGTGGTTGTTGCTTCCTCTCCATCCGTGAATTTTACTCCGGTAATTACCTTGGCCAGGTAGTTAAAGCCCCGTAGTTTTCTCCATCTTTCTTCTGCGCACATGCCAAGCTTGAACAGCATGTGTAACATCCCC
>NZ_JBGMEK010000046.1:0-35514 GCF_041447265.1 Microbulbifer epialgicus | reverse complement strand
TTGTAATTAGCCCCCTCAGGGGGCTTTCATCATACCACCCGCTATGCGGGTGGTTGCTGATTTGACAGCCATAATCCATATAGGCTTAACAATTAAATGCTAGCGTTTTGGGGTGCGCTATGACTTAAATATAAATTAATCAAAAAATATATTTTAGTGTCAGGAAGGGGTTGATGAGAAATAAGTGGATAGATCTCTGGTCGTTAATTCGGGCCGGAAGGCCTTCAATTGTTATGTTAGCAGTGTCCATCTTTTCAGCATTAATTTCTGTGGCAGGGACTCTTTGGTTTCCCTTGCAGACACAGCGAATCATTGACGGGCTGGGCCTCGGGAATAATATTTCAACAGAAATTATACTGTTGATAGTTACTCTTGTTGGCGCGAGTGTATTTTCGGCCATTTCAGCTTTTTTTTTAGCAAAGGTGGGGCACAGGATTGTAGCAGAGCTTCGCTGTGTTCTGACCTTGAAAATGCTTAAATTGCCAATCGCATCCTTTGATAAAGTAGGTAGCGGGGAGCGTATCAGTCGAGTAGTTCGAGATTGTGAGTCAATTTCGGAATTGACAACTAATCAAGCGGTAAATTTGGTCACAGGTCTGCTTCTTCTATCTGGATCTATAGTAGTACTTGTGCTGTTGGACGTTCGACTGACCATCACATTACTAGGCTCAATAATTGCTGCCTTTACAGTAATGATCCCAGTTTCATTTCTTTTAGATGGGCTTTCAAGGAAGGTACAGGATAGAGCCGCGCGACTCAGTGACCTTCTCAATCATATTTTCTCTGAGATCCGTCTCGTCAAAGCCTTTACAGCTGAAACACGTGAAAGTCAACGTTGCCAACGAGAAATTGAAGATCTCCGTCGGTTGGGGATGCGAGTATCAACAATTAATGTCGCACTGGAACCGATAATTAGCTTGGCGATGACGGTGGCAATTATAGTGATACTCATATCCGGCGCTTCAAGAGTAGCACGAGGTGAAATCACCATCGGTACCTTGACAGCATTCATTCTTTATATATTCAATGTTGCTACTCCATTGGCGCAACTCACCAATTTCTCAGCAGAATTACAAACCGCTAAGGGCGCATCAAGCCGAATCCAGGAAATCCTAGCAGAGGTTGAAGAGTTCACACCGGTTTCATCGCCCGTCAATTTGTCGGGGCAAATACTTGAATTCCGAAATGTTGCTTTCAGCTATGTGACGGATCAGCGCGCGGTACTTGTGGATATTAATATGTGCTTCAAACCAGGCACTACGACGGCTTTAGTTGGAGTTAGTGGCAGCGGCAAGACTACGATTCTCTCTCTTATAGAACGTTTCTACTTACCCACTAAGGGTGAGATATTATACGGAAATATTTCAATATCAGAGTTTCCGTTGCAGCTCTGGCGAGGAAAGATCGGGTATGTTGCACAAAATGCACCAATCATGCCGGGCTCAGTACGCGACAACATTACATATGGACTGGATATTGAATTTACCAATCAGCAAGTTATCTCAGCTGCCGAAAGGGCAGGTGCCTTGGACTTCATTGAGCGGATGCCTCATGGGTTCGAGACACTACTTATCGAGCAAGGGAATAATTTATCGGGCGGCCAAAGACAGCGTATCGCTATCGCCCGAATGTTCTTACGCGATCCTGACATACTGATTCTAGATGAAGCGACATCTAATCTTGATAGTGAAACAGAGTATCAAGTCAAATCAGCCTTAGATGCTCTGATGCGAGATCGCACCAACATTATCGTAGCACATAGGCTGTCGACAATAATGGATGCTGATCAGATTTACTTTCTTGATTCCGGCCGAATTTCTGGTGTGGGAACCCACCATGAACTACTCACTTCGCATATTTACTATGCACGCCTTGTAGAGCGGCAATTTCAAAAACGCAAAGAACCTGCATTCACAGAACCGATCAGTTGAACTGCAATAACAGTGGTAAAACGTATTGATCGAATAAAACCCCAGGTTTTGATGACTTCCATTAGGAATGGTTAATTAGCCAGGTTAAGCCATGAGCTCTACAAAAAAGAAAGGTTTAATTAAGGAACCTACAACTCTAATGCTGCTTTCTGCATCCCAATTGGAAATGTGGTTTGCACAGGAGTTAGAGGTGGAGAGCCCAATTTATGATACACGTGGATACATCGATATCCGTGCCCCTGTCGATACAAAATTATTTAAGGAAGCCTTGGATCAGTTTATTACTGAAGCCGATACCTTACATTTACGCTTTGTGCGGCAATCTGATGGTCCACGTCAGTACCTAACGGATGTTTCAGACTACAGGTATGAGGAGGTTGACCTGTGTAAGGAGTCTGATCCTTTCAATGCTGCTCTCGATATGATGATGCGCGATGCATCAATAGTTTTTGACCTAACTAAAGAGCCGCTTTTCAACCATATACTGTTCAAACTAGATGACTCCCGATTTATTTGGTATCAGCGTCATCATCATGTGGTGATTGATGGTTACAGTGTAACTCTGGCAACAGAACGCGTGGCTGCTATTTACAGCGCTCTCTCATGCAAAGAAAAGTTTACCTCAATTGATTTTGGTTCGGTGCGAAGATTATTCGAAGACGATGATCGCTACCGAAAGTCACGAAGGTTCGATAAAGATTCAAAGTACTGGCGTGACATGCTTATCGATTGCCCGGAACGGATTGGGCTTGACGGAAGGCCTCCATCCAAGACATCTGATTTTGTACGTTGTAGTGCTTCATTATCGCCTGCGATCGCGAAAGCAATTCTGCGGACGGCAAAGCGTATTGGTGCAACATGGCCTCAATTGTTGACTGCCGCAATAGCTGCATATTTGGGGCGGATTTCAAATCGCACAGAAATGGTGTTTGATTTCCCCGTGACAGCCAGATCAAAAACGATTAGGCATATCCCTGGTATGTTGGCAAATGTATTGCCTCTCAGGTTAACAATTTCCCCAAAAGACACTTTTACCGACTTTACTGAACAAGTTGGCCGAAGAATCGCAGGTATTCTCAAGCATCAATGTTATCGAGGTAAGGATATTCTCCAATCGTTTCCCGATGGTGAACAAAATACAATCTTTGGCCCGCGCATCAATGTTATTCCATTTGATTTCGAGTTCAACTTTGCTGGGCAAAAAGCTACGTTGTACTCATTATCAAATGGCCAAGTTAATGATGTTGCAATAACTATTCAAGGACAACCTGGCAAGACAGGCTGGGAACTTCATTTTGATGGCAATACAGAACTTTATGACCAACAGGAAATCGCTCAACACCTTCGTCGACTAATAGTTTTTTTTGAAACGATCATTTCTTATCCAGATACGCAGATAGGGAAGGTCGAGCTTTTAGAGATCAATGAGCGTCGGCGTACACTAGTAGAATGGAACTCGACTGCACAAGTGTTAACAGAAAACTCTATTGTCGAGGCATTCGATCGCCAAGTTGCAGCGACTCCCGATGCCACCGCCGTGATTGGCCCGACGGCGACCCTCAGTTACCGCGAATTGAACAGTCGCTCCAATCGCCTGGCGCAGGCGCTTCTTGCGCTCGGCGTCGTGTCTGAGACCGGCGTGGCCTTGCAAATGCGCCGTTCGCCGGAGCTGGTCGTCGCGACACTCGCGGTACTCAAGGCCGGCGCTTATTACATTCCGCTGCACGACGGGCATCCCGACGAACGCTTGTCCTGGGTGCTGCGCGAGACACAGGCGCAGATCCTGATAGCGGATGACACCCTGGGCGGGCGGAGCCTGTCCCATCCCCACGTATTACGTATCGACCACTTCGAATTCGATGCCGCGGGGGAGTCGTCGCCAGCCGTAATTCCGATTCATCCTCATCAGCTCGCTTACGTGATGTTCACATCGGGTTCGACCGGGAAGCCGAAGGGCGTTGCGATACGGCATCGAGACGTGATCGCGCTGGCGAGCGATCGCCGCTTCATTACAGACCACGAGTGCGTGCTACTACATTCTCCGCACGCTTTTGACGCCTCTACTTATGAGCTGTGGGTGCCTTTGCTTTCGGGTGGCTGCGTAGCGGTAGCGCCAAGCGACGCGAACGACGGGCGTGTTTTACAGCAGGCGATCGAGACATATGGAGTCAAAAGTCTGTGGTTGACCGCTGGCCTGTTCCATGAACTTTGCCACTCATCGCCGACCCTGTTCTCGCACTTGCGCCAGGTCTGGGCCGGTGGGGATGTGCTGTCGGCAGAAGCGGTGCGCCGACTCCAGGCCCGGTATCCCAAATTGCAGATCATTAACGGTTACGGACCGACTGAGACCACGACATTCGCGCTGGCTTGTAGCGTCGAGCCGCTCGCGGACAGTGCGACGTCGGTGCCGATAGGAGCGCCGCTCGACAACATGCAAGCGTATGTGCTGGATCGTGGACTTCAGCCTGTGCCGGTGGGTGTTCGGGGCGAGCTGTATCTGGCCGGAGCGGGACTCGCGCGGGGTTATTTGAATCGCCCTGGCCTGACTGCCGAGCGCTTCGTTGCCAACCCCTTCGTGCCGGGTGCGCGGATGTATCGGTCCGGCGACATGGTGCGCTGGTGTGAGGGCGGACAGCTGGAGTATCTGGGTCGTGCGGACCAGCAGGTAAAGTTGCGCGGCTTCCGCATCGAGCTGGGGGAACTTGAGTCGACCCTGGCCGAGCTGGGGCACGCGGTTAATGCGGCGATTGTGCGCGAAGACCGTCCGGGGCAGAAGCAGCTGGTGGCTTACGTGGTTGCTGCCTCGGTGGATGTCGTGGCGCTGCGTGAGCAATTGCGCGAGCGGCTGCCTGACTACATGGTGCCGTCGGCAGTTATAGCGGTGGGGGCATTGCCACTGACGCCGAACGGCAAACTGGATCGCCGGGCACTGCCGGCACCGGAATACATGAGCACTAGTGGCCGGGAGCCGCGCACTGCACAGGAAGAATTGCTGTGCGCGCTGTTCGCGCAGGTGCTGGGGCTGGAGCGGGTTGGCATAGACGACAGTTTTTTCGCACTGGGAGGACACTCGCTACTAGCAACGCGGCTACTGAGTCTCGTGCGGGCGGCGTTTGATGTGGAGTTGCCGATCCGGTCGCTGTTTGAATCATCGACTGTGGTGGCTCTCGCGCAGCGGCTGCGCGGAGGCGAACAAGCGCGGGCGCCGCTGGTAACGCAGGCGCGTCCGCCGTTAGTGCCTCTGTCGTATGCGCAGCAGCGACTGTGGTTCCTGCACCAGTTTGAAGGGCCCAGTGCGACTTACAACATGCCGTTGGCACTGCGGCTGCGGGGCGCACTGGATGTCGATGCGCTCGAAGTGGCCGTGAACGATCTGGTGGCGCGTCATGAGAGTTTGCGGACCATTTTTCCGCCGGGGGAAAAGCCCTCTCAGCGAGTGCTGGGGGAGGCGTGGTTGGCGTTGCAGCGGGAGGAGACAGCTGAAACGGAGTTGCGCGGAGCGCTGTCAGAAGCGGCGGAGAACGGGTTTGACCTGAGCAGCGAGATTCCAGTGCGGGCAACACTGTTTCGAGTGGGGACGCACGACCACGTTTTGCTGTTACTGATACATCACATCGCTGGAGATGGCGCATCGCTGGTGCCGCTGGCGCAGGACTTGAGCGATGCCTACTCCGCGCGTCTGGAAGACCGAGCGCCGGCGTGGGCGCAGTTGCCTGTGCAATATGCGGACTACACCCTGTGGCAGCGGCAAGTGCTGGGCGACGAGAAAGATACGTCCAGCCTCATGTCGAGACAGTTAAAGTATTGGACCCAGGCACTGGATGGGCTGCCCGACTGCCTGGCATTACCGGTCGATCGGCCAAGACTGCAAACGCCGAGCCATCGGGGGCAGACGCTGGCTTTCGACATCAATGCGCAGCTGCATGGCGATTTGTGCCGTTTGGCGAACGAACATGGCGTCACCTTATTCATGGTGATGCAAGCGGCCGTTGCAGCTCTGCTGACCCGTTTGGGTGCCGGCGACGATATTCCCATCGGAACACCTGTTGCCGGCCGCAGCGATACCGCGTTGGATGGACTGATTGGCTTCTTCGTCAATACGCTGGTTTTGCGAACGGATACGTCCGGCAATCCAAGTTTCGCCGAATTGTTGGCGCGTATACGCGAAGGTGATCTGGCAGCCTACGAACACCAGGAGTTGCCGTTCGAGCAACTGGTGGACGCGCTCAATCCAAATCGTTCCTTGGCATACCACCCGCTGTTTCAAGTGATGCTATCTCTGCAGCATGTGGCCGATGTTGATCTGGCATTTCCCGACGTGCACAGCGAATTGCAGGCATTCGACCTGTCCGTGGCCAAGTTCGACCTGAGTTTCGATTTCACGGAGCTGCGTTCGGACAGCGCCTCGCCGATGGGCATGCGGGGAATCCTGGAATACGCCACCGACTTGTTCGACGCTGACACAGTTCAACGATGGATTGATTATCTGCAGCGGATCTTGGTTGCGGCCGTGCAAGATGCGGCAGTTGGCATCGACGAAGTCCCGTTACTCGATGCGGCAGAGCGACGCTGTCTTTTGGGTACCGATTTGGGCCGCGCCGACGACCCGTCGGTGTCAACCTTCCTGCCGATCTGGTTCGAGCGGCAGGCCGCTCTGTCTCCAGATACGTTGGCGGCGGTATGCGCCGGAAACGGCTGCACCTACGCCAAGCTGAACGCCTGGGCCAATCGCATAGCGCATGCATTGATTGCCCAGGGTATTGGCCCTGAGGACCGGGTCGGGCTGGCGCTGCCCCGTTCGCTCGCTGCACTAGCGGCACAGTTAGGCGCGCTCAAGGCCGGCGCCGCCTTCCTGCCCCTGGATCTCGAACACCCTGAACAGCGGTTACGGTTGTTGCTCGCCGAAGCGGCACCGGGTGTGGTGATCGCAATGACGTCGCAAAGCGATCGACTGGATGTTTTGCTCTCATCTGAAACGTTGCGCCTTCTACTCGACAGCGACGGCGATAGCCATGGCGGCGCACTCGCGGCACAGCCCACCCACGACCCCCGCGATCACGAGCGGCGCGCGCCGTTGAAACCGGCGCATCCGGCTTACATCATTCACACCTCGGGGTCCACCGGTCGCCCCAAAGCGGTTGTGGTACCCCACAGCGCGCTGGCGAATTTGTTCGAAGCGCAGCGCGACGGCGTGATTGCGGCAAGCCTCGAATACGCTGGCCGGGCGCGTGTGCGTTTTGCCCTTACCGCCACCTTCACGTTCGACACGGCTGTAGAAGGGCTGTTGTGGTTGTGTGCCGGGCAGGAGCTGCATCTCATCGACGACACCATCCGCCGTGAAGGGGATGCCTTGCTGGCGTATTTCGCCGATTGGCGAATTCATGTGGTCGACCTGACACCGGCACATTTCGAACAGCTCAAAGCGATCGGCCTGCTGAAATCAGATTGCGACATGCCGCGCACCATCGTTCTCGGCGGCGAGGCGGTCAGCAATTCGCAGTGGCGGGCCCTAAGTGCACATCCGGATGTGCGCGGCTTCAACTTCTATGGCCCGACCGAATGCACCGTCGATGCGAGCTATGCCCGAATTGATGACGCAAGTGGGGGACCGACGGTTGGTCGCGCCCTGCGCAATATAAGACTGTATGTATTGGATGGGCGCCTGCAGCCGTTACCGGTGGGCGTGCCGGGGGAGTTGTATATCGCGGGCGCGGGCTTGGCGCGTGGCTATCTCGATCGTGCGGCGCTCACGAGCGAGCGTTTTGTGGCCGATCCCTTCGTGGCAGGTGAGCGCATGTACCGCACCGGGGATCTGGTGCGCTGGCGGCGCGACGGTCAACTGCTGCACCTGGGACGGCTGGACCATCAGGTGAAACTGCGTGGCTTCCGGATCGAACTCGGGGAAATAGAGGCTGCGCTGGCGGCATTGGGTCATACCGCGAACACGGTGATCGCGCGTGAGGATCGGCCGGGCCACAAGCAACTGGTGGCCTATGTCGTCGGTACTGACGTGGATACCGCATCTGTCCAACACGAATTGAAAGCGCGCTTGCCCGACTACATGGTGCCGTCGGCAATCGTAACCCTGGACGTGCTGCCCCTGACCGCTAACGGCAAGCTGAATATCAAGGCACTGCCGGCGCCCGTGATGGCGTCCGATGCCGCGGGAGCGCGCCCGTACACGCGGGAGGAACAGATACTGGCGGATCTGTTCGCGGAAGTGCTGGGGCTGGAAGAAGTCGGTATCGACGGCAGCTTTTTTAGCCTTGGAGGCGATAGCATCAGCTCGATCCAGTTGGTCAGCCGGGCGCGACAGGCGGGGCTGGGATTGAGCGCCCGCGATGTGTTCCGCCACCAGAGCGTCCGCGCTCTAGCGACGGTGGCCAGACCAGTGGTTCAGGCCTCCCCGTCGAGCTCGGCTGTGAATCCTGTGGGTTCGCTGCCGGCCACACCGATCATCTGTGATCTGTTCGAACAAAAGGGTCCGTTGCAGCAGTTCCAGCAGTCAATGTTGCTGCAGGTGCCGGCTTTGGACGAAGCCTGTCTGGGTCGGGCGTTGCAGGCGGTGCTCGATCATCACGCGGCACTGCGATTGCGGTTGTTGCCGGGTCGACGTCTGGAAATTCGGCAGCCGGGAAGTGTTAACGCATTGGAGTGCCTGCAGCGGATTGAGATGCGGGGCGCCGATGCCGAGAGTCCGGCATCGGTCCTGCGCGAACAGGCGCAGGCGGCGCAGGAAAAGCTGGACCCGCACGCCGGTCGGATGGTGCAAGCGGTATGGTTCGACGCCGGCGTGCACGCTAAGTCGCGCTTGCTGATAGTGGCGCATCACCTAGTCGTGGACGGGGTGTCGTGGCGGATACTGTTGCCTGATCTGCAGGCGGCGTATACGCAGGCCATGGCGGGTGCGGACTCGATCGAGCTTGAGCCGGAGGGAACCTCGTTCCGGCAGTGGGCACATGCACTGGTAGAGACTGCTCCGGGCCATGTCGGGGAGCTGCCGTATTGGCAGACGGTACTCGCCGGGGATGAAATACCGCTCGGTGGACGCCAGTTGGACCCGGCGCGGGATACGCTTGCGACCGAGCGGACGCTGAGCGTACAGCTTGAGCCGGAGGTGACCCGAATTCTGCTGACGCGTGCACCGGAGTGGATTCGCGGTGGAATCAACGATGTACTGCTTGCGGCGTTTGCGCTTGCAGTGAACGAGTGGAGGCCGGGGCAGGGCACAGGGGATGTCCGCTTCGATCTTGAAGGACACGGGCGCGAACCTGACGCGGTGGAAAGCGTGCCCGGCGTTACCGACCTTTCACACACGGTCGGTTGGTTCACTAGTCTATTTCCGGTGCGGCTGGATGTTTCCGGCTTCGCAAGCGACGCCCTACAGGATAGTGGGTCGCTGGTAGCGGTCCTCAAATCGATCAAGGAGCAATTGCGACAAGTGCCCGGCAACGGCATGGGCTACGGCGTGTTGCGGCATTTGCACGAGACGGGACGCGAAACCCTGGGCGCGCATACTGCGCCGCAGATCGGCTTCAATTATCTCGGTCGTTTTGACCTTCCGGGGAGCGGTGATGAAACGCAGGATTGGCGTATCGCCGACGACGCTGCGGCCTTCGCCAGTGGCGGCGATGCTGCTCAGCCTCTGGCACATGCGCTGGAGCTCAACGCGCTGACCCAAAGCGAAGAGGGTGCAGACGGCGCGCTCGTCCCGCAGTTGTGTGCCAACTGGTCCTGGGCGGGAGAACTGCTCGACGAATCGGTTGTGCGCCGGCTGGCCGAGAGCTGGTTTGATGCTCTGCGGCATATCGCCGCACATGCCGTGCAGACCGATGACATATTAATGACCCCCTCGGATTTGGGTCTGGTCGAGCTTTCGCAAGCGGACATCAAGCGGCTGGAAGAAGCACAGCCGCTCAGCGACTTGTTGCCGCTGTCACCGCTGCAGGAAGGCCTGTTGTTCCATACCCTCTATGATGCGGCGGCGCCGGATGCCTACCTTTCCCAGATGGTATTCCAGATCGATGGCCCACTCGATGGCGAGCGGCTTGAGCGGGCAGCTCGTGCGTTGTTGGTGCGTCACCCGCATTTGCGGGCCGCCTTCCAGCACGAAGGCCTTGCGCAGCCAGTGCAGGCGATTCCCCGTGAGGTGCATCTGCCCTGGCAGATCGTGGATTTGGGACACTTCGCGGGCCCTCAACGAGATGCAGCACTGCAGAACTGGTTCGAGGAGGAAGCGCAGCGCAAGTTCGATCCCACACAGTCTCCCTTGATGCGATTCACATTGATCCGCATCGATTCAGCGCGTTACTTCCTGGTGTTCAGCAGCCACCATTTGCTGCTTGATGGCTGGTCGTCGCCGATCCTGATGCGTGAGCTGTTCGAGCTGTATCACAACGGTGCGGAGCCCGCGGCGCTGACCCACGCCGCGCCCTATGCAGATTATCTCTGCTGGCTGGCATCGCGCGATCGTGAAGCTGCGCGTAGCGCCTGGATCGATGCGCTTGGCGGAATCGAGGAGCCAACACGCATCGCGCCTGCCAATACGTCCCCGGCAGCGCCGGAGCTGATGCGCTGCACAATGTCTGAAGTGGCAACCGCACGTGCGACTGAGCGCGCACGCCAACTCGGGATCACGCTGAATACGTTGGTTCAGGCCGCTTGGGGCCTGGTACTGGCGCAAATGTCACATCGAGATGATGTGGTTTTCGGGGCCACGGTTTCCGGGCGACCGCCGGAGCTGCCCGGTGTCGAGTCCATGGTCGGGCTGTTTATCAATACGGTCCCGTTGCGCCTGCGGTTGCACCCTGGCGAAACCGTTGCGGCTTTACTGTGTAGGTTGCAGGAGGAACAGTCTTTACTCCTGGATCATCAACACCTGAGTCTTACGGAAGTGCAACAGCTGGCCGGGCATGCCGACCTGTTCGACACATTGGTCGTGTTCGAAAATTTCCCCATCACATCCGATGTATTTAATCCAGTGCCGGGAAAAGAGCCGTCCGTGAAGGTCGACTTCCACAGCCATCGCGGTGGCGATGGGTCGCACTATCCGCTGGGGTTGGTTGCCGTTCCCGGGCGTAAATTGACGTTGAAATTCAGCTACCGTCCCGACTTGTTTACGACGGATGACATCGCCCAGATAGCAGCGCGATATCAGCGGGCATTGAATGCGCTGGCGGATGATCCGCAACAATTGGTGTCACGGATCGACCTGTTGGACAGGGAAGAGCACCGCTGTGTGGTGGAGACATGGAATGCGACTGGACATGCCGTGCCGCTGCAGCCGCTGCCAACGTGGCTCGAACGGCAGGCGGAGCAAACGCCGGATGCCATCGCCGTGGAGTTTGCCGGCGAATCAGTCTCTTATGCCGAATTTCATCGCCGGGCCAATCGTATTGCACATCTGTTGATTGCTGAGGGTGTTGGACCCGAGTCAGTGGTGGGTGTAGCACTGCCGCGATCGCCGGATCTGGTGATCGCCCTGCATGCGGTGATTAAAGCCGGTGCGGCATATCTACCGCTGGATACCGAATACCCGGAAGAACGACTGGCCTACATGATCGAAGACGCCGGTCGATCCAGAGCCGTTCGGGTGCTCACTAACGCGGAGGTTGTCGACCGCTTACCCGCAGAGTCTCCGGTGATGATACTCGACGCCGCCGACACTCAGGCGCGCCTCGCAACCTGTGCCGACAACCACCCCGACGATAGCCATCGCATCCAGCCCCTGACACCGGACCATCCCGCCTACGTTATCTATACCTCCGGTTCCACCGGCCGTCCCAAGGGTGTGATCAATTCACACCGTGGTATCGTCAACCGCTTGGCCTGGATGCAGGCCGAATATGACCTGACAGGTGACGATGCGACCCTGCAGAAAACGCCGTCGAGTTTCGATGTCTCTGTGTGGGAGTTTTTCTGGCCGCTAATGGCGGGCGCGAGGCTGGTAGTGGCGCGACCCGACGGACATCGGGACCCGGCGTATCTCGCCGAGTTGATCCGCGCTTCCGGTGTGACAACCGTGCACTTTGTGCCATCGATGCTGGACGCCTTCCTGCGGGAACCGGGCAGTGCGAACTGCACCGGCTTGCGCCGCATCTTCTGCAGCGGCGAAGCCCTGTCCGGCGACATGCGCAACCGCGTGCGGCAACAACTGGATCGGCCACTGCATAATCTCTATGGACCGACCGAAGCAGCAATCGATGTGTCTTACTGGGCTTGCCGCGATGACGAGCAATCAGCGGTGGTGCCGATTGGCGCACCGATCTGGAATACGCAACTCTATGTACTCGACCAGGCGCTACGTCCGGTGCCGGTAGGGGCGCCGGGCGAACTATACCTGGCTGGCGTCGGTCTGGCGCGGGGATACATGCACCGGCCGGCCCTGTCCGCAGAGCGCTTCGTGGCAAACCCCTTTGCGTCCGGGACGCGGATGTACCGCTCTGGCGACATGGCGCGCTGGCGCAAAGACGGGCAACTGGAATACCTCGGCCGTGCAGATCAGCAGGTGAAACTGCGCGGCTTCCGCATCGAACTCGGCGAGATTGAATCGGCCCTGGCTGAACTGGGGTATTGCGGCAGCGCGGTAGTGGTGCGCGAAGACCGCCCGGGGCAAAAGCAGCTGGTTGCCTACGTAGTAGGGTCTGTTGCACACGTGGACACTGTGCGCGAGTGCTTGGGTGAACGGCTGCCGGAGCACATGGTCCCCTCCGCCGTAGTGGCGCTGGGAGAACTGCCTCTAACCCCAAATGGTAAATTGGACCGCAAGTCCTTGCCCCCGCCCAGTTATACAAGCAACAGCGATCGTGTACCGCGCACGCCACAGGAAGCCCAGCTCTGCGAACTATTTGCCCAGGTGTTGGGCCTGGAGCGGGTCGGCATCGACGACAATTTTTTTGCTCTTGGTGGCCACTCGCTGCTCGCCACCCGGTTGATTGGCCAGTTGCGGGCCTCCCTCGGGCTGGAATTGCCGATCCGCGCTTTGTTCGAAGCGCCCACAGTAGCGACATTTGCTCAGCGACTGGATACCGGCGCACCGGCCAGGATTCCGCTGGTGCCCCAGGCGCGTCCGAAAACACTACCCCTATCTTATGCCCAGCAACGGCTGTGGTTCCTGCATCAGTTCGAAGGGCCGAGTAGCAACCACAACATTTCCCTGGCGCTGCGATTGCGGGGCGAATTGAACAGTCAGGCGCTGGAAATGGCGCTGAACGACCTATTGGTGCGTCACGAGAGCCTGAGAACTATCTTCCCCTCGGGGGAGGTGCCTTGTCAGCGGGTACTGGCGGTAGCACAGCTGGAACTGCACCAAATCGATACCAGCGCAGGGGAGTTGCGAGCGGTACTGTCGCGAGCGGCGGAATACTGCTTCGATCTCGACAGTGAAATACCGCTCCGGGCGACACTCTGCCGGCTGGGAGCAGACGATCACGCCTTACTGTTGCTACTGCACCATATCACCGGCGACGGCGCCTCCCTCGCACCCCTTGCCCAAGACTTGAGCCAGGCCTATAGCGCCAGACTGGAAGGGCAGGCGCCAAAGTGGTTGCCGCTGCCGGTGCAATACGCCGACTACACACTTTGGCAGCGGCAGGTGTTGGGTACTGAGGAGGACGCGGACAGCCCGCTATCGAAGGAGCTTCGCTACTGGAAGGAAACGCTGCGCAACCTGCCGGAGTGTCTGGAGCTGCCCAGTGATCGGCCGCGGCCGGCGGTGGCGAGCCACCGCGGCGGCAATGTAACGGTGTCGTTCGACGCGAATCTGCATGAGCGGCTGCGCACAATGGCGCAGTCGCAGAGTGCGACCCTGTTTATGGTACTGCAGGCCGGGTTGGCGGCGACCCTGACCCGACTGGGGGCGGGTAACGATATTGCCTTCGGCACACCGATTGCCGGGCGCAGGGACGGTGCACTGGATGAACTTGTAGGCCTGTTCCTCAATACCTTGGTATTGCGAACAGATACCTCGGGGAACCCCACGTTCGAAACACTGTTGTCACGTGTACGGGAAACCGATCTAGCCGCTTACGAGCATCAGGAGTTGCCATTCGAACAACTGGTGGACGCGCTCAATCCGGAGCGCTCCATGGGCCATCATCCCCTGTTCCAGGTGATGCTGATCCTGCAGAACAACCGGATGGCGGAATTGAATTTGGCGTGTCTGCGCGCGGACGTTATCGACCTGAACCTGAACGTCGCCAAGCTCGATTTGACCTTCGAATTTACTGAGTCCTTCGACGAAGCGCAGCGACCTGCGGGCCTCGGTGGACGGATTGAATACGCCAGCGACCTGTTCGATGCCGAAACTGTTACGCAATTGCTTTGGCGATTTCAGCGGATATTGGAAGTCATGGTGGTGTCGCCATCATCGCCGATTCAGGCGGTCGACTTGCTCAATGCCGGAGAGCGCCGGCGCCTGCTGAAGGACTTCAATGCAACCGGGCGACCGAGGCGCGGAACCGGTGTGCCCGCCTGGTTCGAACAGCAGGTTGCATCAACACCGCAAGCCCTGGCTGTGGTGTGTGAGGATGAGTCACTGAGTTACGGCGAACTCAATGCCCGCGCCAACCAGCTCGCGCACTACCTCATCGCCTGGGATATCGGTCCGGAAGACATCGTCGCTATTGCCTTGCCGCGTTCCCTGTCGCTGGCGATCGCGCTGCTGGGCACACTTAAATCCGGTGCGGCTTACCTACCGCTGGATCCAGACTATCCGGCGGAGCGGCTGGCTTATATGGCGATCGATGCCGAGCCGGCCTGTGTGATTGGTCATGCGGATATCGTCGCGGTGCTGCCGCAGACAGGAGCGCCGCAACTGTTATTGGATGATCTCGCCGTCTGTGACGAGCTGTCCCGTGCACCGACGGACAATCCCAATCAGAGCGATCGGGTGCGGCGGCTGCATGCGGATCATCCCGCTTATGTCATTTACACGTCGGGCTCCACCGGTCGCCCCAAAGGGGTGCAAATTCCCCATGCCGCGCTGGAAAACTTTCTGCGGGGAATGTTTCATCGTCCGGGAATCCAACGTGACGATATACTGCTCGCGCTGACTCCGGTGTCGTTCGATATTGCTGCTTTGGAACTGTACCTGCCGTTGTTGGCCGGCGCCACTCTGCATATAGCCACTCGCGAGACGGCGATGGACGGCGAACGCCTACAGCGCCATATCGCGGCGATAGCACCGACGGTAATACAAGCCACCCCTGCCACCTGGCAGATGCTGCGTGCGACGGGCTGGCAGCCCTCGAAGGGGCTGCGAATATTGTGTGGCGGCGAGGCACTGCCGGCAGAACTGGGGCATTTCCTGAGCGACTACGCGGGGGCGCTCTGGAACATGTACGGCCCAACAGAAACCACCATCTGGTCGATGTCCGGCCAGGTTTTGCCACAGGTGCCGATCGATATCGGTACGCCGGTAGACAATACACAAATTTACCTGCTCGACGAACAGCTGAGGCCGGTACCGACGGGGGTGGCGGGCGAACTGTATATTGCCGGTGACGGCTTGGCTCGGGGTTACTACCGGCGGCCCGCCCTGACCGCGGACCGGTTTGTGGCCAACCCCTTTAGCACCGGCTCGCGTATGTATCGCACCGGTGACCTTGTGCGCTGGCGGCGCGATGGACGCTTGGAATTTGTCAGCCGCGTCGATCATCAAGTGAAACTGCGCGGTTTTCGTATCGAGTTGGGCGAGATTGAGTCTGCACTGGCGCAACAAGGCTTCCCGTACAATGCCGTTACGGTGCGAGGTGAGGGCGATGACAAACGCCTGGTGGCATACGTCGTCGCAGAACAAGTGGATGCGGTGGCAATGCGCCAGCACCTGGCAAAAATACTGCCAGAATACATGTTGCCGTCCGCCGTAGTCGTGCTGAAGGCATTGCCGCTGACCCCGAGTGGCAAGGTGGATCGCAAGGCGCTTCCCGTACCACAGGCATCCGACCACCTTACCGGTGAGGCCTATCGCGCAGCGCGTTCGCCGCAGGAGCGCATTGTGTGCGCCTTGTTCGCTGAGTTACTAAAACTTGAGCGCGTCGGTGTCGACGATCATTTCTTCGTGCTGGGTGGACATTCCCTGCTCGCGACCCGGTTGGTGAGCAAGATCAGGGCTGTACTGGGAGTGGAAATCCCTCTGCGGGCCGTGTTCGAATCGCCCACCGTGGCGGGGTTGGTGAAGCGGCTACCCGATGCTGGCGATGCGCGTCCGCCGCTCCGGCCGCAACCGCGCCCCGACAAACTGCCACTGTCGTATGCGCAGCGCCGACTCTGGTTTATTCAGAAATTCGAGCAGGGGCAGGCCGCAGCTGCAGCTTATAACATCCCGTTGTCTTTGAGTCTCACCGGGGCGCTGGACGTGACTGCGCTGCGGGCGGCCCTGTGTGATGTGATCCAGCGCCACGAAAGCCTGCGCACCCTGTTCCCCGAAGAGGGTGGCGTGCCGCTGCAGAAGATTCTACCGAGCGAGGCAGTGGAATTGCCACTGCCGGTGCACGAAGTAACCCGGTCGGCTCTTCCGCAGGCGCTCGAATCCGAGGCGCAATACAGTTTTGATCTGACAACCGAACTGCCCCTGCGGGCCACTCTGTTCCGCCAGGCGGAGGATCGGCATCTACTGATGCTGGTGCTGCATCACATCGCCGGCGACGGCTCATCACTGGCGCCGCTCGCCCGAGATTTGAGTCAGGCCTATGCCGCGCGTCTGAGTGGACAGGGCCCAGACTGGTTGCCACTGCCGGTACAGTATGCTGACTACACGCTGTGGCAGCAGCACCTACTCGGCGACGAGCAGGACCTACGAAGCCTGATTGCGCAGCAGTTCGAGTACTGGCAACAGCAACTCGATGGCCTGCCTGAGTGTATCGATTTACCGACAGATCGCCCCCGTCCCAAGGTGGCGAGCCATCGCGGCCGTCTGTGGCACCTGGAAATCGGCGCTGATCTGCACCAGCGTCTACTGGATCTCGCACACCGTAACGACACCAGTTTATTTATGGTGTTACAGGCGGGACTTGCAGCTTTGCTGCAACGCCTCGGCGCCGGCGACGATATCGCTATAGGCAGCGGTATTGCGGGGCGCAACGACCAGGCTCTGGACGATCTGGTGGGTTTTTTCGTCAATACCCTGGTATTGCGTATCGACGCCTCCGGACAACCCAGCTTCAAAACACTGTTGGCGCGGGTGCGCGATACGGCACTGATGGCTTTCGCACACCAGGATGCGCCCTTCGAACGATTGGTGGATCTGCTCAATCCGGTCCGCTCGACGGCACACCATGCATTGTTCCAGGTGGGCATGGTGCTGCAAAACGTAGCCGCCGCCGAAGTTCTCTTGCCGGGGCTGGAAGTAGAGGAGGAAACTGCGGATTTCCACATAGCCAAGTTCGATCTGTTCTTCAATCTCGGCGAGCGTTTTACCTCGACTGGGGCGCCCGCCGGCCTGTGTGGTGAAATTGAATACGCCACAGATCTATACGACGAGGCGACGATCAAACGACTGTCGCAGCGGCTGGTACGCATATTGGAAGCGGCAGCTACCGATTCGGAATGCCCCATAGTCGCCATCGATCTGCTCGAATCCCGCGAACGCCGCAAGCTGCTCGATTGGAGCAGACTGGATGCGCCGCCTTTGATAGTGCGCATGGACACAATTCCGGATCTATTCGAGTGCCAGGTCTCCGCCAGGTCCGAGGCGCCGGCACTGATTTGCGGTGACGTCGAGCTGAGTTATTCCGAACTGAACCGGCGCGCCAACCGCGTCGCCCGGGCCCTGATAGGTGCGGGCATAGGCCCCGAGGATCTGGTGGCACTGGCGCTGCCGCGATCGCCGGAGATGGTTGTGGCCCTGCTCGGTATCCTCAAGGCGGGCGCGGCCTATTTACCGCTGGACCCGAACTATCCTGCCGAGCGCCTGAACTACATGTTGGCAGATGCCGAACCTGCGCTGCTACTGAGCCGGCGGGATATACAGGCTCGCCTGCCGGATCACACGGTTACCACCTGGCTCTTCGATGCGCCGGATACCGTTGAGCGCTTCGCGGCGCAAACCACCGACAACCCGACGAATAATAGTCGGCGCGGAATTTTGCTGACCGCGCACCCGGCCTATGTAATCTACACCTCTGGCTCCACCGGCCGACCCAAGGGCGTTGTGGTGACCCACTCGGGGGCTCCGGACCTGTTGGCCAGCCAGACGGAAGCACTGGATGTCGGACCGGGCGCGCGGGTGCTGCAGTTCGCCTCCCTGAGCTTCGACGCCGCCTTCTGGGAAGTATGCATGGCGTTGCTATCGGGTGCCGCACTGGTAGTGGCCGACGCCGATTCGGTGCGTCCCGGGGAGGAGCTCGCTGCGCTGATAGCACGGCACGGAGTCACCCATGCCACGTTGCCGCCGGCAGCACTGCTGGTCATGGATGCTTCCTCACTACCCGGTTGCACATACCTGGTCGTCGCCGGAGAAGCCTGTGCGCCACGGTTGGCCGATGTATGGTCGCGCGGACGCAAGATGATCAACGCCTACGGGCCGACGGAAAGCACGGTTTGTGCCTCCATGAGCGTCCCCCTTGCCGGCGCAGCCGTGCCGCCGATCGGTCGACCGATCCATGGCAGTCGCATCTATCTCCTGGATGATGGGCTGCAGCCGGTATCCGCCGGTGTGGCTGGGGAACTCTTCATTGCCGGGCAGGGACTGGCTCGTGGGTACCTCAACCGGCCGGGACTGACCGCCGGGCGGTTTGTCGCCGACCCGTTCTCATCGGGCGACCGCATGTACCGGTCTGGTGATCTGGCGCGCTGGCGCGAAGACGGCCAGCTCGAATTCATCGGCCGGGTGGACCAGCAGGTTAAGGTGCGCGGATTCCGTGTTGAACTGGGAGAGATTGAGACCGTCTTGCAGCGTCACCCGGCGGTGGCCCAGTCGGCAGTTGTTGCGCGAGAGGAAAAACCGAGTCAGCGCCAATTGGTGGGTTACGTGGTGCTGGATCCGAATGGTGCAAAGGGTACTGACGCGCAACAAGAGCGTCTGATCGATGAATGGGAAACCATTTACGAAACCCTCTACGGCGAAACCCACAGCGCCGAATTTGGCGAAAATTTTCACGGCTGGCACAGCAGCTACGATGGATCGGAAATACCGCTTGAACAGATGCGCGAATGGCGCGCGGAGACGGTAGGGCGGATTCTCAAACTGCAGCCCCGCCGGGTGTTGGAAATTGGCTGCGGCAGCGGCTTGATCCTGGCCAAGGTTGCACCACATGTAGATGCTTACTGGGGCACTGACCTGTCGGCGGCCACCATCGCGCGATTAAAACACGAAGTGGGTGGGCAGCAGGATCTGGAGGAGAAAATTACCCTGCGTGCCCAACCAGCGCACGATTTCAGCGGTCTCGGCGAGACCGCGGATTTCTTTGACACCATCGTCATCAACTCGGTACTGCAGTACTTCCCCAACGGGGACTACCTGCTGGACGTTATTCGCCAGGCAATGGCTCACCTGGTGCCAGGGGGAGCGCTGTATCTTGGAGATGTACGCAATATGCATTTATTGCGCGCCTTCGCTACTGCCATTCAGTTTCATCAAGCAGATGAACACACCGACTGCGACACCTTGCGGCGGAGAGTGGAGCAGACTCTGCTGGCAGAGAAGGAATTGCTGGTGGCTCCGGAATTCTTCGCCCAGCTGTCGCGAATTTTGCCGGAAATTGCTGCAGTTGATATCCAGACCAAGCGCAGCCGCTACGGCAATGAACTCAGCCGCCATCGCTACGAAGTGGTATTGCGCAAAGCGCCGCTGGACACCTTGTCGGCGGAGTCCTTCGTGGCTTTACGTTGGCGTCAGGATTTGGCCGATGCAGCGGCGCTTGAAGCGTATCTGCAACAGGCGCCCCAGAACCTGCGTCTGACCGGTGTGCCCAACAACCTAATACAACCGGAGCTGGAAGCCGTACAGGCGCTGGATGCCGGGGCGGATGTTAGTGCTGTGCGCGCCCGCCTCCTGCAGGGCCCGGGGGACCAGCAAGATGAAGTGGCAACCCTTCGCGTGCTCGGGGAGGCGTTGGGTTACCACGTGGCCAGTACCTGGGCGAGTACAGTCGACCATGGATTGGATATGCTGTTTGTCTGCGCCGACTACGCGGACGCGCTCGAGTGCCCGGCATTGACGCATCTGTACCGGCCTCCCGTTCGCTTGGAGCTGGCCGCCTGTACCAATAATCCGTCGAATCTGGATACCTTCAGTGACATTCGTCACTACGTCGCGGCGCAACTGCCGGACTATATGCAACCGGTCTTGGTGTTGTTGCCGGAGCTACCGCTGACGCCCAACGGCAAGGTCGACCGCAAGGCGCTACCGGCGCCGGACTTGGCTCCGTCGAGTCAGTATCGGGCCGCGCGCAATGCAAATGAACAGCTGTTTACCGATTTGTTTGCCGAGGTTCTCGGTTTGTCCCGCGTGGGGATAGACGATAGCTTCTTCGATCTGGGTGGCGACAGCATTATCTCCATCAAGCTCGTCAGTCTGACGCGCAACGCCGGCCTCCTGATCACACCGCGGGACGTCTTCGAACACCAAAGCGCCGCCGCGCTGGCGGCGGTTGCCCGGGAGGTTGACGGTTTTGCCGAGGTCGCGGTGGACGATCAGCCAGTCGGTGAGGTCGAGCCCCTGCCGATAGTGCATTGGTTCCGCGAAAGGAAAGCCCTGGCTAACGGTTTCAACCAGACGATGTTGCTGCGTGTTCCGGCTGGCCTGAACGAAGCTCACCTACGAGACGCGCTGCTGGCGTTGGTGGATCACCACCACGCCTTGCGACTGACTGCAGAGCGGGAAGGGCGGTGGCGACTGCTGGTGCGTGAGCCGGGATCAGTGGACATCGACAACTGCCTGAGGCGGGTATCGATAGCGGGTCTGGATGCCGATGCAAAGCGGTCGGGCATTGATCAGGCTGTACGGGAAGCCACCGAGGCGCTTGCACCGGAACGGGGCTTGCTGCTGCAGGCCGTTTGGTTGGATGCCGGCGCTGAACCAGGCCGACTGCTGCTTGTGCTGCACCATCTGGTCGTCGACGGAGTCACCTGGCGAATTCTCCTGCCGGATCTGCAGGCCGCGTGGGAGGCGGTGAGCGCCGGGAAAACACCGCGTCTGGCACCGCCCTCGCACTCGCTGCGCCTGTGGTCGCAGCGGCTGCTGGAAGACGCTCAGTCCCAGGCGCGGCTGCAGGAATTGCCATTCTGGACCCTGCCGGCCGGGTTGATCGATCCTCCGCTCAGCCCACTGGCACTCGACCCGCAGCGGGATTCTGGTGCCACCGTGGAGCGGTTGACAGTCACCCTGGCGACGGAATTCACCGCTCCGCTGCTGACACAGGTCCCAGCACTATTCCACGGGCGCATCAACGATGTTCTGCTGAGTGCTTTTGCCTTGGCCTTGGCCGACTGGCGATCGCGGCAACTAGCGGCAGAAGAGGGTCGTGGGAGCGATGCAGTATTGCTGAGTCTCGAAGGCCACGGTCGCGAGGCCGATCGCTACGGCCTCGACCTCTCCCGTACCGCGGGATGGTTTACCAGCCTGTACCCCCTGTATCTGGATCTGTCAGGTATCGACCGTGCGCGTGCATTCGCCGCAGAAACTGAATTGGAGCGCCTGGTCAAGCGGACCAAAGAGCGCCTACGGGCGGTCCCGGATAACGGTTTGGGCTACGGCCTGTTGCGCTATCTCAATGCAGAGAGAGGTGCGCAACTGGCAGCGCAGCCGCAACCACAGGTGAGTTTCAATTATCTCGGCCGCATGAGTGTTGCAGAAGGTCGCGACTGGCTACCTACCGAAGAGGAAGTCGAAAATTACGGCGAGGCGCAGATTCCTATTGCCCATGGTATCGAACTCAATGCGCTCACTCGTGATCGCGAGGGCGGCCCAGAGTTTGTCGCCACCTGGTCCTGGCCGCGCGCGTTATTCTCGCGGGCGCAGATCGAGGACCTGGCGGCAACCTACCAACGCGCGTTACGCGCCATGGCGTCGCTGCCAGTTAGGGACAGCGCCGGCGGGCTAACACCTTCCGATCTTCCATTGGTGGCGCTGGAGCAGGACCGAATAGAAGCGCTCGAGGCGCGCTATGGCGGCGCCGGGGCAGTGGTGGACCTGCTGCCACTGACGCCGCTGCAGCAGGGACTGCTGTTCCACGGCCTATACGGTCGTGACGGCGCCGCCCCCTATGTCGTGCAAGTGCGGTTTGAGTTGTCCGGCCCGCTCGATAGCGCGCGCCTGCGAAATGCGGCAGCACAGTTAGTGCAGCGCCACCCACACCTGGGCGCCGCTTTTGCGCATCAGGGGCTGGAGGTACCTGTGCAGGTGATTCCACAGACCGCCCCCTTGGACTGGCAGTATCTGGATCTGCGTCGGAAGCCACAAGCACAGCGCGAAGACGACTGTGCTCGTGCAATTGAGGCCGAACGCGCCCGTGGATTCGATCTCGCCACCGCGCCGTTGCTGCGATTTCTGCTGGCCCAATTGGACGACTGCCAGCATCGTCTGCTGATCACCAACCATCACATCCTACTCGATGGATGGTCGCTGCCAGTGCTGGTGCAGGAGTTATTCGACCTATACGGCGGTGCGTCGCTGCCGCGAGTTACCCCCTACCGGGATTATCTCGGCTGGTTGGATCGCCGCGATCTGGCACAGGCCCGTGAAGTGTGGGGCACGGCGCTGGAAGGCATTGCGGAACCCACCTTGCTGTTGCCGGGGACTGCAACAGCCTCCGTCAGTCAGGGGGATTGCCAGCGGGAGTTGTCAGTAGAGCTGACCCGGAAATTGAGCCAGCTGGCGCGGCGCCACGATCTCACACTGAATATCGTGGTGCAGGGGGCCTGGGGGTTGTTGCTGGGTCAAATGCTCGGCCGTCAGGACGTGGTGTTCGGGACGACGGTCTCCACCCGGCCGCCGGAACTCAGCGATGTGGGTAGCATGATTGGGTTCTTTATCAACACTGTGCCGTCCCGCCTGCGCTGGGGCGATGAACAGTCGCTGATCGAGGTGCTGTCACAGTTGCAGCAGCGGCAGACAGAGCGGATGGAACACCAGTATTTCAGCCTGGCCGAACTGCAGCGGCTGGCGGGTTTCGAGCAACTTTTCGACACCTTGTTTGTGTTTGAAAACTATCCGATTGATCAGGGTGGACTGGATTCGGCCCTTGGTGATCTGCAGGTCAGTGCTTTCCAGAGCGAAGACGCAACCCACTACCCGCTGAGCCTGTTGGTCAACCCGGGCAACCGGCTCTCACTGCGCTTCAATTACGATCCGGTCCGCCTGGAGTTCGTGTGGGTCGAGCAACTGATGGGCCGGCTTGTAGGTCTGTTACAGACCCTGGTAGAGCAGCCGGATTGTCCGGTCGGGCGGATAGAGCTGCTGGATGCCGGTGAGTACCAGCAGTTGTGCGAGTGGAACGCGACTGACCTGCATGTAGACCAGGAGACGGTGTCTCAGTGGTTTGAGGCACAGGTGGCACGCGTACCAAACGCGCCGGCCCTGTCCTGGTCCAGTGGTACCGCGAGCTATTCGCAGCTCAATGAAAATGCCAACCGCATTGCCCACGCGCTGATCGCGCGCGGCGTCGGGCCGGAAGACCGGATTGCACTGGCAGTACCGCGCTCGCCGTTGATGGTCGAGGCACTCCTCGGCGTACTGAAAGCGGGTGCCGCCTACCTCTCACTGGATGCCGATTTTCCGGCCGAGCGCTTGGCATTCCTACTCGACGACGCTCACCCGAGCTATCTGCTGAGTACACGTGCCGTGGTCGCAAGACTTCCGGCGGGCGCGCCGATACTGCTATTGGATGAGGGCGCGTTTGCCGCAGAGGCCGCTCGCAGTGCTTCCCACAATCCCACCGATGGCGAACGATTGCAGCCGCTGGATCATCGCCACCCGGCCTATGTGATCTACACCTCCGGGTCGACCGGCCGGCCTAAAGGAGTGGTTGTGGCGCACGCGGGGCTGCCGAGCCTCGTCCGCACTCAGATCGAACGGTTTGCCCTGGATGCGGACAGCCGTGTGCTGCAGTTTGCATCCATGAGTTTTGATGCGGCGACCATGGAGATCATGATGTGTCTGGCCGCGGGGGCGATGCTGATCCTGCCGCCTCCGGGTTTACTGTTGGGGGACGCTCTGGCAGGTACCTTGGCGGCGGAGCGCATTACGCACACACTGGTGCCGCCGAGCGCGCTGGCCGGGCTGAAACCGGAGTCGCTTCCCTGGCCCACCACGTTGATCGTAGGTGGTGAGGCCTGCCCCGGACACCTGGTGGCGTCCTGGTCCGCTGGGCGGCGCATGATCAATGCCTACGGACCCACTGAGAGTACGATTTGCGCCGCGATCAGTGGCGCGCTCTCCGGCTGCGGCGCACCACCCTTGGGACGGCCGGTGGCAAACACGCAGCTGCTGGTGCTGGATCGGCGCCTGCGCTCTGTGCCACCGGGCGTGATCGGCGAGTTGTACATTGCTGGCGAGGGGCTGGCGCGCGGGTACTTTGACCGTCCTGTTTTGACTGCGGAACGGTTTGTGGCAAATCCGTTTGCCACGGGAACGCGGATGTATCGCTCCGGTGATCTGGTGCGCTGGCGCGCGGACGGCCAACTCGACTATCTGGGTCGTGTGGATCAGCAGGTGAAGCTGCGTGGCTTCCGAGTCGAGCCGGGAGAGATAGAGGCCGCGCTGGCAGCGCTCGGCTATGCCGGCAATGCGGTCATAGTGCGCGAGGACGAGCGGGGAGTTCAGCGGCTGGTGGCCTATGTGGTCGCAGCTGAGGTGGACGCCACAGCGGTGCGCCAGCAGCTGGGCGAGCGATTGCCCGAATACATGGTGCCATCGGCAATTATGGCGCTGCAGGCCTTACCACTGACCGCCAATGGCAGCAAGCTCGATCGCAAGGCACTACCGGCTCCGGAATTTATCGGTGCCGGCGGGCGTGGCCCGCGCACCGCCCAGGAAGCACTGCTGTGCGATTTGTTCGCCCGAGTGCTGGGACTGCAGCGGGTAGGGATCGACGATAGCTTCTTTGAACTGGGCGGCCACTCGCTGCTGGCGACGCAACTGATTGGCCAAGTGCGGACCACCTTCGACGTGGAGTTGCCGATCCGCGCGCTGTTCGAGGCGCCGACAGTGGCCACCTTCGCCACGTACTTGGGCGGCGGTGCTGACGCGCGGGCGCCCCTGACACCACAGTTGCGCCCGCCAATGTTGCCACTGTCCTACGGTCAGCAACGGCTGTGGTTCCTGCACCAGCTTGAAGGGCCGAGCGCCACTTACAATATTCCACTGGCGATGAGGCTGGAGGGACCGCTCGACAGTGATGTCCTCGAGTCCGCGCTGAACGATGTCGTGGCCCGACACGAGAGCCTGCGGACAATCTTCCCGGCGGGAGATAGCGCATACCAGAAGGTGTTGCCAGACGCGCAGCTCAGGCTGCGGCGCAAATCCACCACGCCTGATTCGCTGCGTGTGGCGCTGTCAGAAGCCGCGGAATACGCCTTCGATCTGGGACGGGAGATTCCGCTGCGCGCGACACTGTTCCGCCTGGGCGCAGAGGATCACGCCTTACTGCTGCTGTTGCATCACATCGCCGGCGACGGTGCTTCACTGGCGCCGTTGGCGCGAGACCTGTCGGAGGCGTATGTCGCCCGGTTGCATCATCGCGCTCCGCAGTGGTCGCCGTTGCCGGTGCAGTATGCGGATTACACCCTGTGGCAACGACAGTGTTTGGGCGATGCATCGGATCTGGAAAGCGCGATCGCAAAACAACTGGACTACTGGACCGCAACCCTGGATGAGCTGCCGGAATGCATCACCTTGCCGACTGATCGACCGCGACCAGCGGTATCGAGTTATTCGGGCGGGCATCTGGAACTCACGATAGACGCAGAGCTGCACGCGCAATTGCGCGCGCTTGCCCGCGCTAGCGGGGTCACGATGTTTATGCTGCTGCACGCCGGCCTGGCGGCGACGCTGACCAGGCTCAGCGCCGGTACCGACCTCGCGATTGGTACACCCATTGCGGGACGCGGCGAGACGGCGCTGCAGGAAATGGTTGGCCTGTTTCTCAATACGCTGGTATTGCGGACAGACACTTCAGGCAATCCAGGGTTTCGCGCGCTGCTCGCGCGGGTGCGAGAGACAGATCTGGCCGCCTACGAACACCAAGAAGTGCCGTTCGAACAACTGGTGGAAGCACTCAACCCGGCGCGCTCCATGGCGCATCACCCGCTGTTCCAGGTCATGTTATCGCTGCAAAACCAGCGCGGTGGTGACCTGACACTGCCCGGCCTGGAGTGTCGCCGGGCGGAACTCGATCTGGGCATCGCGCAATTTGATCTGAGTTTCGACTTTACCGAGATCGAGGGGCTTGACGGTCGGCCCGCGGGGCTGGTGTGTCTGGTGGAATACGCCACAGACCTGTTCGACGAGCACAGCGCCCGCCGTATGCTCGATTTCGTCCGGCGAATGCTGGCGGCCGTTGCGGTGGCGCCGGAGCGGGGCATTGCCGATCTGCCATTGCTCGAGGCCGGTGAGCGCCGGGCACTGTTGGCAGCCTGGGCCGGCCCCCGCGCGCCACAGAAGTTGCTTTCGGTCGGCGCAGGTTTCGAGGCCCAGGCAGCGCAAACCCCGGATGCAGTGGCACTGGTGTCGTCAGATACTTCGCTCACCTACGCACAATTAAACGAACGCGCCAATCGCATCGCGCAGCTGTTGATTGAATGGGGGATTGGCGCTGAAGACATAGTTGCGCTGGCATTGCCGCGGACGTCGGACGCAGTGGTTGCACAAATGGGCGTGTTGAAGTCGGGAGCCGCCTTCCTGCCACTGGACCTGGAGCACCCGGCACAACGCCTGCGGGATCTAATGCAGGAGGCCGCGCCATGTGCGGTCATTTCTACGACCGAGCTCGCGCCGGGACTCAAGCGCCTGTGCGATGCCGCTGTCCCGCTGTTGTCGCTGGACGACGAATCCGGCCGCGGTGCGCTGCAGACCGCTGCTCCCAACAATCCCAATGACCACATGCGGCGGACGCCGTTGATGGCATCTCACCCTGCTTACGTAATCTACACCTCCGGCTCCACCGGCAGGCCCAAGGGTGTGATAGTGACTCACGGCGCCTTCGCCAACCTTTTCGAAGCCCAGCGCGATAGCCTGATTGCCGCAGCGCTGCGGCATCGACAGGGGGACAGGTTCCGCTTCGCGATGACCGCATCGCTGGCATTCGATACCTCCCTGGAGGGCTTGCTGTGGATGTGCGCCGGACAGGAACTGCACCTGATCGATGAGTTGCTGCGCCGCGACGGCGAGGCTCTGATCGGCTATATCGCCACGCAGTTAATCGACGGCGTGGACCTCACGCCCGGCTACTTCGAACAGCTCAAAACCCTGGGCTTGCTGGCCCCGGAGCGTCACCACCCGAGCCTGATTGTTCTGGGGGGAGAGGCTATAGGGGGGGGCCAGTGGAAGGCGCTGCGCAACCAGCCAGGAGTCAGCGGCTACAACTATTACGGTCCCACGGAGTGCACCGTCGACGCGAGCTATGCGGTCATTGACGACAGTGCCGAGGGCGAGCGCCCCTCCATTGGCAAGGCACTGCGCAACCTGCGCTTGTACCTACTCGATGAGCGTCTGCAGCCGACAGCCGCCGGCGTGCCCGGCGAACTCTACATCGCCGGTGCCGGTCTGGCGCGAGGGTATCTGGGCCGCCCGGGCCTTACCGGAGAGCGCTTCGTTGCCGATCCATTTGTCCCGGGAGAGCGCATGTACCGCTCCGGCGACCTGGTTCGCTGGCGCGACGATGGCGAGTTGGAACACCTGGGTCGCGTGGACCAGCAGATCAAGATCCGCGGCCACCGCGTCGAGCCGGGAGAAATCGAAGCGGCACTTGCAGAGTTGGGGCACCCGCGCAATGCGGTGGTGGACCTCGAAGACGGCTCCGGGCGTCGGAAACTGGTTGCATACGTTGTGGCAGACCCCGCATGCGAATCAGTAGACGGCGTGGTTTTGCGGCGCCGATTAGAGGATCGGCTGCCAGACTACATGGTGCCGTCGTCGATTGTGGCCATAGACGCCCTGCCGCTGACACCTAACGGCAAACTGGACCGCAGGGCGCTGCCGGCACCGGCAGAAGTGTCGGGACACACCGGGGCAATCTTCGGTACTTCCATTGAGCAGACGTTGGCAGCGCTGTTTGGCGAGGTGCTGGGTATCGGCGCTGTCGGCCTGGACGACAGTTTCTTCAGCCTGGGCGGTGACAGTATCAGCTCCATCCAGCTGATCAGCCGTGCCCGTCAATCGGGGTGGCAGTTAAGTGTACGCGATATCTTTCAGCATAAAACGGTACGCGCCCTGGCGATGATTGCCGCACCAGCCGCGCCGGTTTTGGCCGGCCCGTCGATCGATCCGGTTGGCCCACTGCCGCCGACGCCGATCATCTGCGACTTGTTCGATCAGGGCGGTCCTTTTGCACAATTCCAACAGTCGATGCTGATGCAGGTGCCCGAGCTCACTGAGTCGCGGCTGCACCGGGCGTTACAGGTGCTGCTCGAACAACACCACGCACTTCGGATGTGCGTCCTAGCCGATCGCCAACTGGAAATTCTTGCCCCTGCGAGTATCGACCTCGACCAGGTGCTGCAGCGGGTATCGCTGCAGCACCTGGACGCGGATTCCCGTGCATCTGTGCTGCGCGCCGAAGCGCAGGCAGCACAGTCGCGGCTCGACCCCCACTCCGGGCGCATGCTACAGGTGGTTTGGTTCGATGGCGGTGACGATTCGCGTCTGTTGTTGGTGGCGCACCACCTGGTAGTCGACGGGGTCTCCTGGCGAATCCTGCTGCCGGACCTACAGGTCGCCTATGAACAGACGCAAGATGCTGCGGCAACCGTGTCCCTGCAACCGGTGCCGACATCCTTCCGGCAGTGGGCGTGTAGCCTCATCGACGCCGCCGCGCGCCGCGCGGACGAGCTGACTTTCTGGCAGTCGGCGCTGCAGGGAGAGGATCCACCCATCGGTTATCGGGCTCTGGATCCGCAGCGCGATACCTTCGCAACTGAGCGCAGCCTGGCAATGGAGCTAGATCCCGGTACCACGGACAAACTGCTCACGAAGGCCCCACAACAGATCAACGGACGCGTGAACGATGTGTTGCTGACTGCGTTTGCCCTCGCGTTGAACATCTGGCATGAGCGACGTGGCCAGGAGGTGGAGGGAATCCGTTTTGATCTGGAAGGTCACGGCCGCGAGACAGTGGTCATGGACGGCCTGATGGACGCCGACCTTTCGCGCACTGTGGGCTGGTTCACGAGCCTGTTTCCGGTGTGCCTGCACACCGCTGAATTCGATCCGGTGGCGGCCTTGGAGGGCGGCAAGGAACTGGAGCGGGCACTGAAGTCAATCAAGGAACAGCTGCGCCAGTTACCCGATAACGGTATCGGCTACGGCCTGCTGCGTCATTTGCACGAGGCCGGGCGGCAGGCCCTGGGCGAGTCGACGTCGCCACAGATCGGCTTCAACTATCTCGGTCGCTTCGGTAGTGCCCAGTCAACAGGTAGCTGGGGGCCGGCGCCGGAAGAGGGGGCCTTCTCGGGAGGCAGTGATAATGACCAGCCTCTCGCCCACGTAATCGAACTCAACGCCCTGGTTCGGGATGAGCCGGACGGGCCGCGCCTGACTGCAAACTGGATCTGGGCCGGATCGTTATTGGACGAGCCCGCGGTGCGAGATCTGGCGGAGTGCTGGTTCAGCGCACTTCGCCGGATTGCCGATTTCGCCGACCGTGCCGCAACCTCCACGCTAACGCCTTCAGACGTGCCGATGGTCGCCTTGGACCAGGCGGATATCGAACTTTTGGAATCCATTTATGAGCAACTCCCGGATTGAAGATCTACTGCCGCTATCGCCACTGCAACACGGCTTCCTGTTCCACGCGCTGTACGATCGGGAAGTACAGGACAGCTACGTGGTGCAGATGGTGTTCTCGCTGCGAGGACCGCTCGATACCAGCGCGCTGAAGGCCGCGGCCCAGGCGGTGTTGCAGCGCCATGCCAGCCTGCGCGCGGGCTTTGTCCATCACAAGATCAAGGAGCCGGTACAGGTTATCCAGCGCAGTGTCGAAGTACCCTGGCGCCTGTTGGATCTGAGCGGATTGGAACCCGGTGCGCGCTTGCACGGCCTGCAGGAAACAATAGGCAGGGACCGGGAGCAGCGTTTCGACCTGACCAAAGCGCCGCTTCTGCGCTTTGCGCTGGTGCGCGTGTCGCCGGTTGAGCATTACCTGCTGTTCACCAGCCACCACATACTGCTCGACGGTTGGTCCTCGCCGCTACTACTGCAGGAATTGTTCACGCTGTATCACAACGGCTGCGATGTGGCGTCTCTACCGCCGGTCACGCCGTACCGGGACTATATGCACTGGCTTACCTCCCGCGATGTGGAGGCAGCCCGCACTGCCTGGCGTCAAGCCTTCGCCGACTTTTCCGAACCTTCCCGCATCGCAGTGGCGGTCACTGCACCGGCAGTGCCGGAGACCCTGCGTCTGAACCTGCCCGACTCCCTGGCGGCGGCACTCAACGGGGAGGCCCGCCGGCTGGGGGCAACGATTAATACGATGATACAGGCAGTCTGGGGACTGCTGCTGGGTAGCCTGACACACCGTGACGACGTGGTATTTGGCAGCACGGTATCCGGCCGACCACCAGAACTTCCCGGGGTCGAGCGCATGGTGGGGCTGTTTATCAATACCATTCCCGTGCGATTGCGACTGCGCCCCGAGGAGACTTTCGAAGAACTGATCCTGCGCCTACAGGCCCAGCAGTCGGCGCTGCTCGATCACCAACACCTGGGTTTGAGTGAGATACAGCGCATCACCGGCAGCGGTGAATTGTTCGATACGCTGGTTGTGTTTGAGAACTTTCCCGTCGGCAATGGTGACGAGAGTACCGATAACGAAACCTTGCAAGTGGAGCTGCACAGCCACCACGGTGGTGATACCTCCCACTACCCGGTGGGCCTGGCGCTGATTCCGGGCCGCCCCTATCAGCTCAAGCTCAGCTACAGGCCGGATGTCTTCGATCGCGCGGCGATTGAGCGTCTTGGTCGCCGTTACCAGCGCCTGCTGGAGACTTTGGTGTATCAACCGCAACAGCGCGTGGCCCATGTGCAGCTGCTTGACGAGCGCGAATTGACTCAGCTCTGTCAGTGGAACAACACAACGCAATCAGTGCTGCCAACGCTGCTGCCTGAGGGGCTGGCGCGGCGGGCGCAGGCGGCCCCGGATGCAACTGCGGTGGTTTTCGAGGGCGAGTTACTCAGCTATGGGGAGCTTGAGGCCCGTGCGAACCGCCTGGCACACAGCCTGATCGCCAACGGCATTGGCCCGGAAAGCATCGTCGGCGTGGCGCTGCCACGCTCACTGGATCTCGTGGTCGCTTTGTGCGCGGTCCTCAAAGCGGGAGCGGCATACCTACCGCTGGATATCGGTTACCCGGCGGACCGGATTGCCGACATGATTGAGGATGCGTCACCGGAATGTATTTTGACCCACGGGAATCTCGCCGGACGACTGTCGTCACGGACACCATTGTTAGAACTCGACGATGCGAATTTCTGTCGGCGCCTCGCGCAAGCTCCAGCGGCATCGCCCACTGATGTGACGCGGCTGTGCCCTCTGCGCGCAACCCACCCTGCTTACGTAATTTACACGTCCGGTTCAACCGGGAAACCCAAGGGCGCCATCATTTCCCACGGCGCTATTGCCAACCGTCTGGCGTGGATGCAGGCCGAGTATGAATTGGCACCGGACGATGCGGTGCTGCAGAAGACGCCGGTCAGTTTCGATGTTTCCGTATGGGAAGTTTTCTGGCCGCTTCTGCAGGGGGCCCGCCTGGTCGTGGCACGCCCCGATGGGCACCGCGATCCGGCCTACCTGGCGCGGTTGATCGTTAGCGAGCAGATCACGACGGTGCATTTCGTTGCCTCGATGCTGGAAATGTTCGTGGAGGAACTCGATGCGACGAATTGCACCGGCCTGCGTCGGATCATCTGTGGCGGTGAGGCCTTATCCGTTGATTTACAGCAGCGGGTGAGCGCACAAATTGACGGTCAGCTGTATCACTCCTACGGCCCGACGGAGACTGCCATAGGAGTTACCGGCTGGCTTTGCGGCAACGCGGAAACGGATCGTGTACCTATCGGTGGCCCTATCTGGAATACCCGGCTCTATGTGCTCGATAGCGCCTTGCGACCGGTTCCAGCCGGCGTTACCGGTGAGCTCTACATCGCCGGCCGCTCGCTGGCGCGGGGATACCTGAAACGCCCGGCCCTGACCACTGAACGTTTCGTGGCGGATCCTTTTGGTCGCGGCGAACGTATGTATCGCTCTGGCGATCTGGCCTCTTGGCGGGAAGACGGCGTCATCATCCATCGCGGCCGTGCAGATCAGCAGGTGAAAGTGCGGGGCTTCCGCATCGAACTGGGGGAGATCGAGGCAGAGATTGCCCGTGCGGGCTTCGTGCGCAACGCCGTGCTTCTGCGCGAGGACCAGCCGGGGCAGCAGCAACTGGTGGCATATGTGGTGGGGTCCTGTGAACGGGAGTCGTTGGAAGCACGGCTCGTGGAACGCCTGCCGGAGTATATGGTACCTGCGGCAATCGTATCGCTGGATGCACTGCCTCTGCTGCCCAACGGCAAGCTCGACCGCAGAGCATTGCCCACGCCTGGCTTTTCACCTACGAATACTCGCGGCCCGCGCACCCCGCAGGAGGAAACACTGTGCAAGTTGTTCGCCGAGGTGCTGGGGCAGCAGCGGGTCGGCATAGACGATAGTTTCTTTGCGCTCGGCGGTCATTCACTGCTGGCGATCCGTCTGATCAGCCGGATTCGTAGCGAACTCGATGTCGAGCTGCCAATTCGGGCGCTGTTTGAAGCTCCGACTGTCGCCGCGCTGGTGAGGGCATTCGACCCGGTTCAGACGCGACGGCCAGCGTTGCAGCCGATGCCTCGTCCGGACGCACTGCCACTGTCGTTTGCGCAGCGCCGCCTCTGGTTCCTGCACCAGCTCGAGGGCCCAAGCCCGACTTACAACCTGCCATTGGCCCTGCGCCTGCAAGGCCCGCTCGACGTGGATGCGCTCAGTGCGGCGCTGACAGATCTCTGCGACCGCCACGAGAGCCTGCGGACCATCTTTCCGCCCGGTGACAGTCCGGTGCAACAGGTACTGGACCGGGCCGAACCGAAGGTCCAACTCGTTGGATGCGACGAGTCAGAACTCGTCGGCGCGCTCGCGCAAGCGGCTGCCCATGCTTTTGACCTGGGCAGCGAGATTCCGCTGCGGGTCACGCTGTTCCGGCTAGGGGCAGAAGATCACGCACTCATGGTGTTGCTGCACCACATCGCCGGCGACGGTGCCTCGCTCGCGCCGCTCGCGCGCGACCTCGCCAGTGCCTACAGTGCGCGCCTGGCCGGGAAAGCGCCAGACTGGGAACCACTACCAGTTCAATACGCCGACTTTACGCTGTGGCAACAGGCACTCCTCGGTGAGGAAAACGATCCCGCGAGCCTGCTTGCGCATCAGATTGACTACTGGCGCGAGACACTGGCCGACTTGCCGGAACAGATATCGCTGCCGGCCGACCGGCCACGCCCGATTCGTGCGAGCCATCGCGGCGGGCAGCATACCTGCCTGTTGGAGGCAGATGTTCACCGGCGACTGTGTGCTATTGCCGAGCGCCGCGGTACCACCTTGTTTATGGTGCTACAGGGGGCGTTGGCGGGAACTCTGACCCGGCTTGGTGCCGGAACTGATATAGCGATTGGCAGCCCGCTGGCCGGGCGAACCGACAGCGCGCTTGCCGACTTGGTAGGCCTGTTTCTCAATACTCTGGTATTGCGCACCGATACCTCCGGCAACCCCCATTTTCACGAACTGTTGGCGCGGGTCCGGGAAGCCGATCTGGGTGCATACGAAAACCAGGATCTTCCTTTCGAACAGCTGGTGGAACTGCTGAGCCCTGCGCGATCATTGTCGCACCACCCGCTGTTTCAGGTACTGATGGTGCTGCAAAATACGGAAAGTGCGCAATTCTGCCTGCCGGGATTAGATTGCCGCGAAGTGCAGTTCGGGATGGACGTCGCCAAGTTCGATCTCAGTTTCGCCTTCGCCGAACGCACCGGCGCAGATGGATCCGCCGACGGCCTCGATATTGCGCTGGAATACGCCAGCGACCTGTTCGATGCCGCAACCGCCGAGCGTATCATGCGCTACCTGGTGCGAATGCTTGTCCAAATCGCCGAAGACGACACCATCCGCATTGGCGCGGTCGAACTACTCGATGGGCATGAACGCCAGAGACTGTTGCTGCAATACAATGACACCGCCTACCCGGTCCCGGTGGAATCCTTGGCTGCCAGCTTTGCAGCCCAGGTAGCCGCCACCCCGGATGCCGTCGCGATCACCGACGAGCAAGGTGCAGAGCTGTCCTACACCGAACTGGACCGGCGCGCGAATCGGCTCGCCCAGGTATTGCGGCAGCGGGGCGCAGGATCCGAGTGCGGAGTGGGCCTATTGTTGCATCGTTCCGCCGATCTGGTCGTGGCGATACTCGCCACAGTCAAGACCGGCGCTTATTACGTACCGCTGCACCACCAGTACCCCGATGAGCGGTTGGCACAGGTACTCGCCGAAACTCGGGCACCGATCCTGGTCGCCGATACCAGTCTCGATGGCCGCGCACTGGTTCATGCCAATGTGCTGCGGCTGGATGCGCTCGACAGCGAGCATGATAGCGATTTCGCCCAGGTACAGCGTGCTATCTACCCGGAACAGCTCGCCTATGTGATGTTTACTTCCGGTTCCACCGGCATGCCAAAAGGCGTCGCCGTGGGCCAGCGCGATATCGTCGAATTTGTCCGCGATAGGCGCTTTTCCCAGGAGCCGCAGGTGGTATTGCTGCATTCCCCCCACGCCTTCGACGCGTCCACCTATGAGCTCTGGGTACCACTGTTGAATGGCGGTCGCGTGGTAATCGCGCCGCCCGGACAGAATTCGGGTGATGAACTAAGGCGTATTGTCGAAACACATAACGTGCACAGCCTGTGGTTGACCGCGGGACTGTTTCACGAGTTTGTCGAATCCACCCCGGACCTCTTTGCGGGGTTGCGACAGGTATACGCAGGTGGCGACGTACTGGCGGTGGAGGCGGTACGCAAGCTGCAGCTCAGTTACCCGGAGTTGCGCATTGTTAACGGATACGGTCCCACGGAAACCACAACTTTTGCGCTGACCAGTGCAGTGCCACCCCTGTCAGCGGACGCGAGTACCGTGCCCATCGGTCGCCCGCTAGACAATATGCAAGCCTACGTCCTTGACGAGACCTTGCAACCGGTGCCTGTGGGCGTAGCAGGTGAGCTGTACATAGCCGGCGCCGGGCTCGCGCGGGGCTACCTGGGCCGACCGGGATTGACTGCCGAGCGGTTTGTCGCCAACCCCTTCGAGCCGGGTGTGCGCATGTACCGCTCCGGCGATCTGGTGCGCTGGCGACACAACGGGGAGATCGATTACCTGGG
>NZ_JBGMEK010000045.1:0-36460 GCF_041447265.1 Microbulbifer epialgicus | reverse complement strand
TGAAACGCAACATCGCCGATGGTAGTGTGGGGCTTCCCCATGTGAGAGTAGGTCATCGTCAGGTTTCTAATCCGAAAGGGCCACCCAATGGGTGGCCCTTTTTTTTATGAAAGCCAAACAAAGATTGAAATTAGAATTCGGTGTTCTGTGGAAGCCTCCAAAGGCTGGATGCAGATATGGGTATCTATTGTAAGGCTTCAAATTACTTGATTAGCTTCACTAAAAGACAAGCCTTAACTGGAATACAATACTTATGAGGCTATAATCGTTTTGAAAATAATAAATAAGAACAGGGGGTTCTCTTTATGTCAAGTAGGGTGAGGTTTTTACTAATTGCCTTCGTTATGGTGTTATCTTCCTGTGCAACTGTAGAACTAACAGATGCAGGAAGAGATATACAAATCGTACAACAAATATCTATTTCTGATCTTGATAGATATTATGAAATTGGTGAGGTTGCCTGTAACTTTGGATTTAATGCGAGATCAGCAATAACTAATATAAAGCAATGCCGAACTGAATTGAAGAATCAAGCGGCTCAGCTAGGGGGGCATGTGGTTGTTATAGAACACCAGCAACTCGGCACAGGGGGAGGAGCAACCTATGGTAAGGGATACTCTGGATGCCCAAACTGTATTTCGATGGTGGGAACTGCCTATAAAGAAAAAAATGCCGTTACGCACAATGACAGTTAATTTGATTTAAATTCAAGTTGTGAGTCAGGTCCCTTTTAAGAGTAATCTTAAAAGGGTATTATTCTGATAGAGCAGTTTTTATTTAAATTAAATGGCTTTTAGGAAATGTGGTTTTGAGTTTTTAATATTTTGCATTTATATTTTTTAATAGCTGTCAATTATCGCTTTATATTTCTATAAAGTGAATACACAAAAAATGGTTATAGAATCTTTCCATTTTAAGGAACTTCTGATCAACAAAGTCTTCCTTCCTGACTAGACTGAACTGATTAAAAGATGGGCCTTTTTATGAGGATAGTATTAATTTCCGCGAAATAGCCTTCCAATTTTCTGCCTGAAGTCCGCTATACGCGGATTTTAGGCATACTGCGCCCCTAGGCAGCCAGATATTTTCTCCCTATCACTAAGTTCGTAAAGCCTGCCAACAAGCACAAGCGTTCAGTATTTTTCGCTAACCCACGATATCGAGACTTGTTGTAGCCAAACTGACATTTTAGATAACGGAAGAGGTGCTCGGCTTTGGCTCTAACCTGCGCATTGGTTTTTTCTGCCTTACGAAGTGGTTTTTGCTCGGAAAGGGTTTTTAGCTTGATCGGCTTCATCGCTATTTACCAGTCCATCTTTCGTTCTTTCAGCTCTTCACAATGCAGGACTTGTTTTGTCGCTGTAATGTCATAAGTATTCGCCGGGGTAGTGTCTACGCTGTGTACGAATCCTGTCACGTCACCAACACCGATATGCATTTTCAAACCAAAATACCATTACCCACCCTTTTTAACGTGGTGCATCTCTAGATTACGAGCTTTCTCTTGATTTTTGGTGGAGCTGGGCGTGCTGATAGTTGTTGCATCTACGATACTGTCTTCGTTCAATAGTACGCCCTATTTTTATGAGGTGCTTGTTAATTGCCTCAAAGAGCTGACGACCAAGTTGGTGTGCCTCAAGCAGGTGACGAAACTTAAGGATGGCTGTTTCGTCTGGAATAGGCTTTGTCAGTTTCAGGCCCGAAAAGTGACGCATGGCTTCAATTTCATAGGGGGTGCCCTCCATAGCTGGGGTACTGAGATTGTAAAAGAGCTACATGCAGTGAAAATGCAACATAACTCATAATTGGTAAGGACGGCGACCTTTTCCTGGCTTTGCACAGAACGGGGCGATTTTGGCTTCAAGGTGTTCCCGAGGGATTAATGAGTCCATTTGCTCAAGAAACTTTTCGCTGTGAGTTTTGCGGCGCTCGTTCCAGTATTTGACCTCAGCAAAGCTGACTTGATGCATGGCTAGCGTTACGTTATTTATCTTACAATAAACTGATGTTCTATCCCATTTAGGGAGCAAACTTATTCAGAGGTTCCTTGGAAATTAAAAATTAGGGAATTAGAAATAGGCAAAATAAAAACGAAAAAGTTAGAGGGTAAAAGCTGAAAAAGAATTAAAAATTCTGGCAAACTTTTCTCTCAATAGCCTTGTTGAAAAATTGATACAAATGCGCTGTAAAAGCCTTAAGAGCTTTCCAGCTCCGCTGAGCTATTTGGTACACATGGTAGTTATGGTGTTTGTTTGAGGTGGGCTGTCTAATCGATATCTATTGGAGTGAGCCAGCTAAATAACAGTGTTTCAGGGCGAGGTTATCTTGCGCCGCGCTTTACACACTCGGAACGACGGAACTGAATTTGGTATTTTTGCGAGGCATTTTATCGAGTTTATTTTCGTTCGAACCAAGTTTTTATAGCACAAGCGTACAACGTAGAGGTAAATAACTTGATTTTATTGCACCGATTCAGGATAGTCGCCTATTGCCTCTTATTGTACGTTGGAGAGCTATTTTTACAAAAAAGCTCTTATGCAAGACACAATAGATGCACCTTTTGACTTCTCACTTATATGAGTGGTTGATGATAGCCAAAGACGCATTAAGCCATGTCGGGAAAGACTATAGACATCCAGTTGGGGGATGATGGCGGTTGCCACTGGGCGGTAAAGATATTGAAGGATAATTAGATGCACATTCTTACGCTGTACCAATCAATTTCGCGATGGTTTCTGTTGTTGACTATTGCAGTGTCACTGGCCGCCTGTGGTCTTGGCGGTGGTGGTAGCGATGATGGCGGTTCCGGCACTGATCCAATTCCACCAGAACCGGATGCCTCTTATATTATTTATGTAGAGCTACGAGACTTGGATACTGATGAGCGGGTTGTAAATCCCAACCCAGAGGAGCCGGTACTTGTCCAAGTGACAGTCCAGCTAGACAATGGTGATCCTGTTGCCTCCGAGAACGTAATTGTCACAACGACTTTGGGCGAGTTGACACCTAGTAGTGGAGTTGTGATGACCAATGACAGTGGTGTTGCATCTCTAGAGTTGAACGTTGAAGGGCAGGAAATTGGCAGTGCTGGAGAGATTGTTGTTACCTACAGCAGCATCAGTACTGACCAGGAGCCTTACTCGCCTCTGAGATTCACAGTTGAAGAGCCTTCTTTGCAGTTGGGTTATTTAGATGGCGATCAGCATTTTGTCCCGGGAGGCCTGGATATTCCTGCTCAAGATCTGTCTTCTAAGGGCAGTGCGCCAATTAGTGTCTACGTACAAGGCCCTGATGGCAATCTGTACACCAAGCGGATGCAAGTGGTATTTTCCAGTAATTGTAGCTTAAGCCAGCCAGCCGCTGCTTCCCTTGATTCTCCGGTTACTACGACAGAAGGTAAGGCAACTTCCACATATACGGCACAGGGCTGTGAAGGCGAGGATAGTATCTCAGCCGCACTAACCGCTTACCCAGGTATATCGGCCAGCGGCCAGCTTACTGTGATGCCTCCAGAGGTAGGTTCCATTGAGTTTGTTAGCGCTGAGCCTGAGGTAATCCATATCCAGGGCTCTGGAGGTAAGGGAACATCAGAAGTGCGCTTTCAGGTCTTCAGTAAAGATGATTTGCCAGTGAGTGGGGTTGAAGTGAACTTCTCTTTGGAAGAAGGGGAGGGAAACGTAACTCTTGTTAATAGCTCCGGAACGACCGATGCAGAGGGCCAAGTTAGCGCCTTCGTTAATTCCGGAAGTGTAGCGCTGCCAGTTTCGGTAAAAGCGTCGATTACCGATAGTAACGGGACCTCTTTTAGTGCCTTTTCCAGAGGGTTAGTAGTCTCCGCAGCCATCCTTGATCAGGAATCATTTTCTTTATCTGCTAGTATCTTAAACCCGGGTGGCGATAGCATTGATGGTGTCACCTCGACAATCACCATTAGGATCGGAACTCCTGATAATACGATTCCTGATGGCACCGCCATTTCCTTTAAAACAGAGTATGGGCGCATAGCTGGCTACTGTACTACTGTTGATGGGAATTGTTCCGTAGATTGGAATAGCCAGAATCCCCGAGCACCTATTGACTACGAATTCCTTGGTGATGATGGCTTGATGCACTCACTTCGGACTATATTTAACACGACATGTCCTGTTACTGGGCTTAGAGGTGCCTACCCATGTCCGCAATCTCTGGGCCAACCTTATGGTGGGCGCTCTACTATTCTGGCCTACGCGTTGGGACAGGAAACTTTTAATGACGCTAATGGTAATGGGGAATTTGACACCGGTGAAACGTTTGTAGATTTACCGGAAGCATTTTTGGATCACAATGAGGATGGTGCTTTTGGAAACTCCAAAAGTTCTGGAAGTTGCTATCCTGATTGCCCAGAAGTGGGTGGTGATGAGGAGCTGTTTATTCCATTGAATGATAATGAAGAATACGATAGTGGTAATGGCATTTATAATGGCCTTAGATGCTCCAAGGCGGCTGAAGATGAGGGTACCTGCTCTAAAGAACTGGTTCATGTGCGTGCTGCAGAGCCAATTTTGGTAGCGGGAAGTGAACCTTACGGGATATTTAAGATAGGTGACGATTATTCTTCTGACTTTCCTGAAATTGATATTCCAGTAGGGGGTTCGGGTACCCTGTATTTCTATCTCTCTGACAAGTACAATGGCCGCTTGCCTCTGGGTACGACGATAAAGACTGAGTCACCTCATTGTGATGTAAAGCTAAACGCCGATGCAGTCGCCAATTCCAATAAATTTGGTCCCAGTATCTTTAAAATTACAGTTAATGCTCCAGATAATGCAAATCCAGGTGATTCTGGTTCTGTGACGGTTGAGGCACATGTGCCAGCTCTCGAAGGTGGCTCAGGTCCTGCCTTCACCGACTCCTGGCAGTTTAAATGCACCACTAACTAGCTCAATCTGCCGCATGTCAGGTTTCTGATAGTGATTTTGACATTTACCGGGCCGCATTAGCGGCCCGGTTTCGTTCTGATTGAGAATATTTTTAGGGCTGCAGTGGCCAGTTTGTTTCACTCATCGCGGAACGCGACAGCACACCCCAGCGTCGGGGACGGGAATGATCAGGAAACCCCGGCTTCATAAGGACGTTTATTGAAGATGAGCAAATGTTTGGCATACCGGGAGGCGGCGTTTATGTTCTACTCGCGTAGTCATGATGTAGCCCTTTTATTTGGTTGAATGATTTGTTGTGCTTCTCCCCTGCGAGCAGTGCCGCAATAGAGCACTTTGCGGGTTAAGTGACAATCGCGGTATTACTAGGTGTTTTTCTTTGTCTGCGCCAGTTTAGCGGTTGTACGCCAGGGCAGCAGAGCTATCCCCCTATCGCTTATTAGCAAATAATATAATCAAACTAAGGCTTTAGGCGACACCGATTTTAGCCCTCCGCCGACTGGTGAAGACATAATTCGTTCACTGGGGTTTCCTAGGAATATAGGGGATAAAATTCGTCTTCAAACAGACAATTCTAATGAATCGCTTTATGCAAAACTAAGAAATAAAACTTAGTACGCATTTTGAGGAAGGGTTTGTCGCCTTCTGGCTCTATATCTAGGTCTGGTAAATCCTGATTGTTAGTATCCGCGGAAACAACTAAAAGAGTGCGGGTTATGAAAAAGCGAAATGGTCTATTTTGGTTACCTCTGCTCAATGTGGTTTTCTATTTTCTGATAGCCTGTACCGATCATCAAGAAGTGCGCTCCAAAGCCCAAACAGAAACAGGTAGCCCCCCTTTGGCAGCGCGGATTGCGGGGCAGGAGATCAGCCTTGAGAAGGTCGATAGTGCGTTGCAACTGACTCTATATGATTTGCAAGAGATGCAGTATGCGTTGCGTGTAGACAAGATTTATGAGTTGGCAGCGAAGAATGACAATAAAAAGGCAGTCGAGATTCTCTTGCCAACCCCGATGCCTCCCCGCCTTGATTTACCCTATAAATCCGATCTGTTTCAGGGGAATCCCAAGGCTCCGATTACTATATCGGTATTTTGTTCTTATCAGTCACCACACTGCAAATCCATTCAGCCGGTGCTGAGGCGCTTGGCCGTACAATATCAGGGATGGACAAGACAGGCGAACTTTGATTTTCCACTGAAATTTCACAAAGAGGGGATACCAGCTGCTCATGCAGCCCGTTGTGCGGCAGAGCAGGGTAGTTACTGGAATTATCACGATGCTTTATATGTGCAAACCCCAAAGCTTGACCAGGAAATCTACTCAGCTCTGGGGCAGCGTTTACAATTGGATAGCGCCCGGTTTCAACAGTGTATGACAGACGCAGATATCAGATCAAGTGTCTTGAAAGACCGAAATATGGCAATGCACCTGGGGTTGAAAAATGTTCCCGTAGTATTGATCAACGGTTTGTATCTCAAAGGGTTGCGCACGTTCGAACAATATGCCTATTGGCTGGAACGTGAATTGCGCACTAAGGGTGTCGTTTCAGGTGAAAAATATATATGGCGTGACACTAGTGAGAAAAATGACAGAAATTTGCCTTTTACAAAATTGCCTTTGGCTTTGGTTGGGGTTAGTGGATCGAGTGCTAAGGAAAGCTATAAAGCCTTGATTGAGGTGGAGCGGGCGCGGGCACAATATTTTATCCTGGGGCAGCAACTACTGCCTAAAGTATCATTGCTTCGGCTTTATAGTGGGTTTGCGGTTATTGATAACCATGGCAGGGTGGAAAAGCTGCCTCTTAGGGGAAAGGCGGGGGTTGATATTTCGCTCACGGATTCCCGACAACAGAGCGAGGAAGCCAGGCGGCGGATTGAGCAGCCTCTGGGGGGAGGCAGTCGCAGATTAATCAAACCATCCGGGGTTTTAACTCTGGGGCAGGAATGGCTGCGCAAACAATTGGAGCACCGTGAACTGCTGGAAGCAAAATTTATTGAGGCGGAGCTTGAGGTAGAGGGATATCACCTGATGCGATTGGAAGGTGTTGCTAATAATGAGTTCTTTACTGTATTGGGCTTTCAGGAAAATGATGTATTAATGAGGGTTAATGATAGTTGGGTTCATAGTGGTCAAAATACCCTGTGGGATGCCCTTGCCAGCGGCGAGATAATTGATGTGACATTTATGCGTAAGGGTTTACCGCAGCGATTACAGTACGTTGTTGAAGAGTTAGGGTATTTTGAAGAAGAGTCGGATAGCCAAAGAGAATAATATGGAATAAGGGTGGACCGGCAGTATAAAAATACTGCCGACCCTATGTTCACCAAGCAGTAAAAGTTAAGCTAAATTATTTATCTGAATTTCCTTGCCACATAAGATCGGCCACGATGTTTTGGCCTTGGACACTGGGGTGGAAGCAGTCACCGCCATCGATGTCGTCCTTGCCAAATTGGAAAGTGCCAGCATTCACTTCATCTTCACCAGTGTACTCGGCTATCACTTCAACACCATTGGTACCGTTATAGCTCTCTGCCTCTTCAGCAAGTATTTCGTTATATCGACGCTGGGCTGCACTAATGCCGTTATAGCGAGTGTCAAAGTTCTCCCCGTTCATGGTGCCACCATTGGTTGCAATGCGGCAGATGCCAAATGTTGACCAGACACTTTCACAGTCCACTCGAGAGTTCCCAGCCTGCTTTTCCAGCCCTGCCGCGCGTAGGTCTTGTACGCGTGGTACGGAGCCGAGAAGAATAGTGGAACCATTGGGAAGGCCGTCGACCAGCTTATCTAGTCCAGCTCGAATTGCAGAACGCCACTCATCGTCAGTATAAAGCGGGTCATCACAGTTAGCTGGATCGATGCACTCACGGTTACAGATATCATTACCACCTAATACCACTTCAACATGATCTGCTAGGTTACTCTGGGAAAGAATCCGATCGGCCTGGATGGAGAAATTATCTCCTCCACTGAGCATTTCTGCGCCGGATTCGGCCGCGTTTTTATTGGCAGCCATATTTGGTGAATTCAATTTGTATTTATCGTGAATGCTCTCTACAGAGTTGTTATCACCATCAAACCAGGAGTGTTCCGGCTGGTCTCCCCCTAGTAGGCAAAACAGGTCCCAGAAATATTTATTACGGGTGCAGTCTGCACCGAATGCCATGGTAATACTATCACCAGCGGCGACGGACTTGGAAGGGGCTGCCATTACTGGCTTTATTGAAAAAATGCACAAGACTAGTGTTGCTACTATTCCGTATTTATTCCACATTGTGTTTTCTCCCACACCGACTTTCGTCGTAGATCGTTATTTTTAGTTACTGCATCGGTGAACGCTTTGGAGTGTAGGCTGAGACCGGATGGTCTGCATTCAAATGGGGAAAGTTGCCATCGATGTGCTTCACACATACAGTTACTACTGGGCCAGAAGGAAAGAATAAACTGCACTAGAGACTTGCTGTGAATACATCCCTGTAAGCTCGTAATCGGCATCCATGCCTCATACGGTCCCGAGCGCAGTGTATTCTTTCCTTCTCCCTTTTTAATAAATGGGTATTAAAGAATTAGGTGAGTGTCAAATCGCGGAGTAGAAAAAAGAAACTATCGAAATAAATTCGACAGCTTCTCCTTGGGCTGTATGTAGATATATCCGACACTTGCCACAGCAGCCTGATCTTGGATTTTTTTAGTTAATACAAAATTTCTGTCTTTTTATTTTTTCTTTTTGTTTTTTCAGTTTACGGACTATTGCTCTGTTTGTTTCCTGACTATTGAGTATAAAATTGTCGATATTAGCGACAGATGTAGTGACCGGGGTTCAAAAGTGACCCACATGGTATGTTTCGGGAGTTGGGGATCGGGCAAATACACGGAAGTTATTGAAAAGTTAATGGTACAGCCAATTGAGCCGGGCACACTTTGCCAAAGAGGCTCACAACATTTCATTACTCAAAGGGAACCCCATGCTAACACCCAAACTTGAGGCTTGGTGGCAAACTCTGTTGTTATTTGCTTTAGCCAGTTCGACCGCGCTTGCAGTTCCAGGTGCGCCCACCATCAACAATATGGGAACCAGCTTTGCCATTATTGAAGTTGATGAGGCCGCCACCGCCTACGAACAGCTAGTGACCATCAAGGATTACGCCGAAGTGTCGGTGGCTTGGTCCAAGTTTTCTGGGGACGATGCCGACACTGCACAGTATCTGCTCAATGGACAAGTTGTACTCGAGCAGTCGGTAAGTGGTACCGGTAGCCAGAGCGGAACCGCCAGATTGCAGATCAGTGAAGGTGGCCAATACGAACTGCAAGTTGCCCTGTGTAATGCTTCCGGTTGCAGCAGTTCAGAAGCGACCGGCATCATCGTGGCTGATACCGACGGCAGCCACCTGGATCCAATCGTGCTCCATGATGGGGAGAACAACCGCCCCTACATTAACACCAGCGGATCCGTTGTGGGTGCTTACTTTGTGGAGTGGGGTGTATATGGTCGTAACTTCCCTGTTGACAAGATCCCGGCCTATAACCTTACCCATATCCTGTACGGCTTTATTCCCATTTGCGGTGGCGACGGCATCAACGATAGCCTCAAGGAGATTGAAGGCAGCTTCCAGGCTTTGCAGCGTTCCTGCTCCGGGCGGGAAGATTTCAAAGTTTCGATCCACGATCCATTCGCTGCACTGCAGAAGTCGCAGGCGGGGCAGAGTTGGTCCGATCCCTACAAAGGTAACTTTGGCCAGTTGATGGCGTTGAAGCAGGCCTATCCAGATATCAAGATACTACCGTCAATCGGCGGATGGACCCTGTCCGATCCGTTCTACTTCTTTGATGATCCGGTCCTTCGTGCCCGCTTTGTGGATTCAGTGGAGGAGTTCCTGCGTACCTGGAAATTCTTTGACGGTGCGGATATCGATTGGGAGTATCCAGGTGGCCAGGGGGCAAATCCTAACCTGGGCGACCCCACTACCGATGGCGAGACTTACCGCTTACTGATGCAGGAACTGCGCGCGATGCTGGACGTGCTCGAGCAGGAAACTGGTCGTGGGTACGAACTCACTTCTGCTATTGGTGCTGGCACTGACAAGATCGAGGATGTCGATTACTCGAACGTTAAACAGTACATGGACTACCTGTTTCTGATGACCTATGACTTCTACGGAGCCTGGAGTAACGAGACACTTGGCCACCAGACGGCGATTTATGCTCCGAGTTGGAATCCGATGGATGATTACAATGCCCATTCCAGTGTCCAGACATTGATCGGCGCTGGTGTACCACCGTCAAAGCTGGTATTGGGTACTGCGATGTATGGCCGTGGTTGGACCGGGGTTACCGGTTGGACGGGTGGTGATCATCTGACCGGCACAGCGACCGGTGCGGTTGCAGGCACCTGGGAAGCCGGCGTTGTGGACTACCGTGATATTGCCGGGAAGATAGCCAGCGGTCAGTGGCAGGAGTACTACGACAGTACTGCCCAGGGCGCCTATATCTTCAAAGCCGATACCAGTGACCTGATTACCTATGATAGCGCCACTTCAGTCATGCAGAAGGGTGCTTACGCGCGAAGCAATGGTCTCGCAGGTTTATTTGCTTGGGAAATCGATGCAGACAACGGTGACATACTCAATGCTATGCACGAGAGCTTAGGCCACGGTGACGGCATGGCCAATCGAGCACCGTCAGCCAATGCGGGTCTTGATCAGTCAGCGGTTAGCGGTTCTTCGGTGACTCTGAGTGGCAGTGCTTCCAGTGATCCAGATGGTGATGTCTTGACCTACTCTTGGACTCAGATTGGTACCCCTAAGGTAAAGTTAGAGGGTGCTGATAGTGCAACTCCTGCGTTTACCGCTGCGCAGGTTTCTATGGATACGTTGCTGACATTTGAACTCACTGTAAGTGATGGTGAGCTCTCGGATACCGATAATGTCATAGTGACTCTGCTACCGGTGGGAAATAATGCGCCCCCCGCTGTTTCCGTCCCGGCCAATGTCTCTGTTAACGAAGGTGAGAGTATCAGTGTTTCTGCCGATGCCAGTGACCCCGATGGCGATGTGCTTACCTACAGTTGGAATGCACCGGGCCTTGCTGTAGCCAATGGCGATACCGCCAATGCTACGTTCACTGCACCGCAGGTTCAAGCCAATACTGCTTTTACCGCAACGGTTACCGTCAGCGATGGCTTCACCAATGTTTCTGCCGACGTACAAGTGAATGTGATCAATATTACAGGGGGCAGTTGCAGCCAGTCCGACCCCAACGCAGATAGTTACCCAGCCTGGCGTGTGGGAGGCACTTACCTGGGCGGTGACCAGGTAAACCATGAAAATCTCGTTTGGCAGGCTAGGTACTGGACCCAGATGGAGCCGAGCATGACTGCAGCCGACTGGGCACTGGTCAGTAACGTCGAAATACCATGGAATGCAGCGACCATCTACAACGGTGGGGATGAAGTGAATCACGAAAGTGCCCGTTATCGTGCCAAGTGGTGGACCCAGGGTGATGTGCCTGGTGTTTCTGCCGCTTGGGAAGGGATTGGTCCCGCGACTTGCAATTGATCATTCTTGCAGGGTGGTAACCCGTTGTGCCGGGGGCGCTGGGGCGCCCCTGGTTCAGGACCATTCTGATTTTTCTGGCAGCTGGAACTGGCGAAAAAGGTTGCCCGCAACCTCTCTACGGCATTTAGGAAATGGAAAATGGGTGGGTTTAGTAGTAAAAAAGCGGCAGTTTCTTTTTTTTTAAAGCACCGAAAAGGCTTTTCCTTAGCTGTTTCGGCTCTAGTCAGTAGCGAAAATTAAGGATGGTTGCCTCGTCTGGAGTTCGGTTACTCCAGCCTATTCCGATAAAATTATGTATAGATTCCATATCGTAAAGTGCATCTTCCATGGTCGAATCGCTCGGCTTGTAAAATAGTTGCACCTAGTGAATCCGCAACATGATTCCTAGAGGGTATGGCGGTCGACTGCGTTTGAGATGATATTTTGCTTCCGCAAAAGTGATTTGGCGACTGATTCATCGCTATCTTGGTTGGTTGCCGACCACTACCAATTTGGTTCGAAATTATTCGGAGATTCTCAAGGGCCTTGTTAGCCTCCGCTTTCTGTTCATTTTCAAATACTTCCTCTATACTGCGCTCTACTTGTCGGAGTGCCTGTGGGCTGAGATCGCTGTTGCGAGATCCGTTGAACCTGATCGGGGTAACCCCCGCGTAGGGAACAAGATCTGAAGTTACCTGTTTTTACAGTTGGGTGGCTTTTCTCTTTATATTTGCCCTGGATGCTGCGACCTTTAAATTCCCAAGCTTTAAGGTTACGCATGTCCGAGATCATTGAACAATCCGGCAAAGCCGGAAAGTCTTCCCGCGCTGCCAGTCGCGATTCAGCGAAAGCATTCCTTGAAAACCTCACGGTTCAGTCTTTTCCCAATTCAAGTAAAGTCTATTTGCCTGGTGAAACCCCGGATATTCAGGTTGGTGCCCGCCAGATTTGTTTGGGAGATAGTGTGGTAGCTGGGGATGCAGAAAACCCCGTATTAGAGCCCAATGAGCCGCTCACTGTATACGATACCTCGGGCCCTTACTCGGAACCTAATTTCAAAGTGGATGTACGCGAAGGTTTACCCAAGTTGCGCCAGGGCTGGGTAGAGGCTCGCGGGGATACTGAGCAGATGGATTCTCGGCAGGCGGCCTACAGCCAGAAACGCATGGCAGATCAAGGGTTGGACCATATCCGCTTCGAAAATCTGCCGAGCCCTCGCCGGGCAAAACCGGGGCAGAATGTTTCGCAAATGCACTACGCCCGCCGTGGCATTATCACGCCGGAAATGGAGTTTGTCGCTGTACGCGAAAATATGGGACGGGCGAAAATAGCGGCGGAAATGAGTGAAAGTGAATACCAGAAAGCGCGCGAGGGTATTTTCATTCCCGAACAAATTACTCCGGAATTCGTCCGCAGGGAAGTTGCAGAAGGGCGCGCGATTATCCCAGCGAATATCAATCACCCGGAAGTGGAGCCAATGATTATTGGCCGCAACTTCCTGTGCAAGGTAAATGCGAATATTGGTAACTCCGCAGTAACTTCTTCTATTGAAGAGGAAGTGGAAAAGCTGGTTTGGTCCACCAAGTGGGGCGCGGATACGGTGATGGATCTCTCTACCGGGGCCAATATTCATGAAACCCGCGAATGGATTCTGCGCAACTCGCCAGTGCCCATCGGCACTGTGCCGATTTATCAGGCACTGGAAAAAGTGGATGGAATCGCGGAAAACCTCAACTGGGATGTTTTCCGCGATACTTTGATTGAGCAGGCAGAGCAGGGGGTGGATTATTTCACCATTCATGCGGGTGTGCTTTTGCGCTATGTGCCGCTCACCGCCAAACGTATGACCGGTATTGTGTCTCGCGGTGGTTCCATCATGGCCAAATGGTGTCTCGCCCATCACAAGGAGAATTTCCTCTACAGCCACTTTGAGGAAATCTGCGAGATTATGAAGGCCTACGATGTGAGCTTTAGTCTCGGTGATGGCCTGCGCCCGGGCTCCATTGCTGATGCTAATGATCAGGCTCAGTTTGGCGAGCTGCACACGCTCGGTGAACTTACTGAAATTGCCTGGAAGCATGATGTACAGACCATGATCGAAGGTCCTGGACATGTAGCCATTCATAAAATCAAAGAAAATATGGATGAGCAGTTGAAGCACTGCCATGGCGCCCCTTTTTATACTCTCGGGCCTTTGACCACAGATATTGCCCCTGGCTACGATCATATTACTTCTGGAATTGGCGCTGCTCTGATTGGTACTTTTGGTTGCGCTATGTTGTGTTACGTGACTCCGAAAGAGCACCTGGGCCTACCCAATAAAGAGGATGTTAAAGAGGGACTTATGGCCTATAAGATTGCCGCTCATGCGGCGGACTTGGCCAAGGGGCACCCGCGTGTACAGAAGCGCGATGATGCACTTTCCAAGGCGCGCTTTGAGTTTCGGTGGGAAGATCAATTCAATCTTGGTCTCGATCCTGAGCGTGCGCGCTCATACCACGATGAGACTCTTCCGAAGGAATCCGGCAAAGTCGCGCACTTCTGCTCCATGTGTGGTCCTAAATTCTGCTCGATGAAAATCTCTCAAGATGTGCGTGATTACGCTGCAAAACAGCAGGCGGAGCAGGGCATGGAGGCAATGGCGATTAAATTTAAGGATATGGGCAGCGAGATTTATCACAAGGGCTGATTGCAGCCTGGTAGCAAAACCTCATACCCTGTTGCCCATATGATTAACTGGGAAATACTACTGGGTCAGAAGGAAAGAATACACTGCGCTCGGGACTCGCTGTGAATACATCCCTGTAAGCTCGTAATCGGCATCCATGCCTCATACGGTCCCGAGCGCAGTGTATTCTTTCCTTCCCCTTTTTAGTATTTAAAGAGATGGACATACTTTTTTTAAAGTGTGTCTGCTACTCAAATTGTTAATCAGCTCTTTCCTATAGGTCAGCAGGACAACTTTCTGAAAACAGACCGATGGTGTAAAACGGAATTTGTGATCGCCGGGTATCTATTTATATTTTTAAGGCAGGTGTTCAGTGACAAGCGAAACCAAAAAGAAATCCAAAATAGCCATTGCCGGTGGAGGCCTGTTGGGCCGATTACTCGCCTGGCGACTTTCCCAGCAGAAGTTTGATATCACGGTTTTTGAAGCCGGAGATTTATCGACCCCCTCGGGTGCCTGCTGGGCGGCAGCAGGTATGATCTCGCCTTTATCTGAACTGGTTCGCACTGAAAAGCAGATATATGTTCAGGGCTTGCAGAGCCTCAAACTGTGGTCGGAGTGGTGCACTCAACTTGAAAGTCAGACCGGGCGATCTGTGGAGTTTCGTCGTGCAGGTTCTGTATTGGTTGCTCATGGCAAGGATAGGAATGAACTGTTGCAATTCCTGCGAGAGCTGCAAGGTAAATTGGGTGAGTCGGCAAAGGAGCAGGTTGAGTCTCTGAATTCACAGGCATTGGCTGCACTGGAGCCAGCTCTTGGAAGTTTCGAGATGGGCCTTTACCTGCGGGGAGAAGCGGATATCAACAACCACCGTCTGCTGCCTCTGTTGCTCAATGTGTTGCGTCAGCGAGGCGTAACACTGCGAGAGCGCACCCCGGTAAGTTGCCACCAGAAACAAATTTCTTTTGCCGGGGAGCAACAGCAATTTGATTGTGTGATCGATTGTCGCGGCCTTGGGGCCAAAGAGCAGATCCCCGGTTTACGCGGTGTGCGCGGTGAAGTCATGGTGGTTGAGTCCCACGAAGTTGTATTACAGCGCCCGGTGCGTTTACTGCATCCGCGCTATAAGCTCTACGCCGTACCGCGCAGTGATGGGAGAACAGTCATTGGGGCCACTCAAATTGAGAGTGAGGATTTATCTCCGATTTCGCTGCGCTCCAGTATGGAGTTGTCCTCTGCATTGTATTCTATCAATCCGGCCTTTGCTGAAGCCCGTATTGTGGAGACTCGCGTGAATTGCCGTCCCGCCACTGAGGATAATTTGCCACTTATCCAAAATGAGGAGGGATTAATCAGATTGAATGGACTTCATCGTCACGGTTATCTTCTGGCTCCGGCAGTGGTGCAACAAGTTGAAGAGCAAGTGGCACAACAACTGTTACAGGTGGCTTGATGCAAGTTTTAGTGAATGGGGAAGCGCATAGTCTTGAGTCTCCTATGGGACTCGCCGCGCTTTTACAGCAACTGGGATATTCTGGCGAGGCATTTGCCGTAGCAATTAATGGCGGCTTCGTGGCGCGCTCACAATATTCAGATACCCAGGTCAATGACGGCGATTGCCTCGATATTGTGGCACCGGTTGTGGGAGGATAAATATGAGTGATTTGTTGCAGCTTTATGGGGAGGCATTTAACAGCCGGCTTCTGATAGGTACTGCGCTGTATCCATCTCCCGCGATAATGCGCGAATCAGTGCGTGCTTCATCCTCGGAAATTATTACTTTGTCACTGCGTCGGCAGAATCCCGCACAGCAGAAGGATAATGTATTTTGGGATTATATACGCGAATCTGGCTGTCAGTTGCTGCCGAACACTGCGGGTTGTAAATCTGCGCGGGAAGCGGTAGAGCTGGCAAAAATGTCTCAGGAAATTTTCCAGACTGATTGGATCAAGTTGGAAGTCATCGGCGATGATTACAATTTACAGCCCGACTTATTCGGGTTGGTGGAGGCGGCGCGGGAGCTGGTTCAACTCGGCTTTAAAGTTTTGCCCTACTGTACTGATGATTTGGTGCTGTGTCGCAAACTTCTGGATGTAGGTTGTGAGGTACTGATGCCCTGGGGAGCGCCTATCGGAACCGGGCAGGGGCTGCTGAATAAATATAATTTACAAACACTACGTGAGCGCCTTAGCGATGTACCGCTAATTATCGATGCGGGTATTGGCGCTCCATCACAGGCCGCGGAAGCTTTGGAAATGGGCTTTGATGCGGTACTACTCAACACCGCTATCGCAAAGGCCCAGGAACCTGTGCTTATGGCGCATGCGTTTAAGCTTGCAGTCGAGTCCGGGCGCGCTTCATTTAATGCGGGTTTGATGCTCAAATGCCAAACAGCCAGCCCGAGCACTCCCACCCTGGATATGCCTTTCTGGCAGCAAGCCGAGAACCTGTCGCAGGAATAAAGCGTTTATGCGAGATCAAGTTTTAACGGATAAACCGATCGTCTGGACGATTGCCGGTAGCGACTCTGGTGGCGGTGCCGGCATTCAGGCTGACCTGCTGACATTTTGCGATCTTGGTTGTCACGGTTGCAGTGCTATTACTGCCAACACCGCACAAAATACTGTGGAAGTGGCAGCGATAAATGCTGTCTCTATAGAGGTATTAGGCTCCCAGTTGCGGGCTCTGCAACGAGACCTGTTTCCCGCGGCTATCAAAATTGGCCTGCTAGCCAAAGCCGAACAGGTTTTGGAGGTGGCTGATTTTTTGCAAAAGCTAAGGGCGCTTCAGCCTGTGCCCGTTATTTATGATCCGGTTGCCATTGCTACCAGTGGTGCCGGTCTTACCGAGGGTGATATTACCGCAGAAGTTCTGTCCCAGTTATTGCCGCAGTGTGACCTGGTAACCCCCAATTTCCATGAGCTGGAATGGCTTAGCCAGGTAACGGTTAAGGATGCCGAATCTCTATTGGGTGCTGCGCGCCAATTGCAGTCGGAAGGTGGTGCTGCGGTACTGGTGACCGGTGGCCACACACAGCTTCGCTTAGGTGAAGTCTCCGACCTACTCTGGGATGGCAAAAAGGCGGACTGGTTTATTGGCAGTGAGGTGTCAGGCAATAATACCCACGGTACTGGTTGCACCCTGTCTTCTGCCATTGCGGCCTGCCGCGCCTTGGGTTACCCATTGCGGGATGCCTGTGTGGTAGGTAAGGCTTATGTGCAGCGTGGCTTGCGCCTTGGAGCCAATACGCATATCGGCGCCGGTGCCGGCCCTGTAGGGCATTGCGGCTGGCCTTTGGAATTAGTGGATTTCCCCGAGATACTGGTTCCGGGTGAAGCGCGTGCACAGGATTACGGCCTGGGCGCTCAGGGTGTGGCGCAGCCATTTATTCATGGGTTTGCCGAGGTGGATTCCAGTAGAATGGGGCTGTACCCGGTGGTGGATACCCTGGAGTGGCTGCAACGCCTCGCTGAACAGGGGGTGCGTACCCTGCAACTGCGGATTAAAAACCCTGGTGAGAACCTGCGTGAGCAGATTGAAAGGGCAGTTGCCATTGGCAGGGCTTATAACCTGCGTCTGTTTATCAATGACTTTTGGCAGCTGGCGATTCAATGTGGTGCCTACGGCGTTCATTTAGGCCAGGAAGATCTGCAGGCGGCAGATCTGGCTGCAATTCAGTCAGCGGGTCTGAGGCTGGGTATCAGCACCCATGGCTTCTACGAATTATTGCTGGCCTACCGTTACCGCCCCAGTTACCTGGCCATTGGCGCTATTTACGCGACCAACACCAAGGACATGTCGGATCAGTTGCAGGGAGTGCAGAAGCTCGCACGAATGGCTGCTCTACTGCCCGATTATCCATTAGTGGCAATTGGTGGTATTAATGTGCAACGCGCCGGGGAGGTTATCGCTACAGGTGTTGGTAGTATTGCCGTAGTCAGTGCCATAACCAAAGCGGAAGATTACAAGCAGGCGGTTGCCGAACTGAACGCCCTGCTGGATAACGAGTATGCGGAAGTAGAGCCATGTTAAGTAGTAAGGAATTACAGCGTTACAGTCGCCAGATTATGCTGCCCCAGGTGGGAGAAGAAGGGCAGGAGAAACTGGCGTCTGCGCGGATTATGATCGTTGGCTTAGGAGGGCTCGGCAGCCCGGCAGCGCTGTACCTGGCGGCTGCTGGTATCGGTGAGCTGCACCTGGTGGATGGTGATCATATCGACCTTTCCAATTTGCAGCGCCAGGTATTGTACAAAACCAATCACCAGGGTAAATCCAAAGCAGTGGTCGCTGCGCAACAGTTGGCCGCTGCCAACCCGACTATTCGTATTCACCCCCACAATCAAATGGCGAATGAATCCTGGTTACGTGAGCAAGTTAAGCAGGTGGATTTGGTATTGGATTGCACCGATAACTTAGAAATTCGCCACACTATCAATCGCGTTTGCTATCAGACAGGGGGCCCTGTAGTGATGGCTTCGGTACAGGGGTTTTCCGGCCAGTTGATCAGTTTTGACTTCTCTAAAGGTAAAGGCCCGTGTTACGCATGTCTGTTCCCGCCCCATGAGCAAACAGAAGTTCAGAATTGCTCTACAACCGGTGTGATTGGGCCGGCGCTGGGGATAGTTGGCAGTATGCAGGCCCTGGAGGCTATCAAGTACCTGACGGGTATGCCGGTATCCAGCCTGAATAAACTGAATTTAATTGAAACTGAAACATTTGCCTTGCAGACGCTACAGCTGCCGAGACACAGCAATTGCGCTGTTTGCGGTGCCTGACCTATATTATTGGCTTTATACAGGGCTGATGATATAAGAATTCTGAGCCCTCGCTCTCCAGTGTGAATCTTTAGCTCTGGCACGATATTTATTTTTTGGTTTGGACCCTTGAGTTCGCTCTGGAAGGGGATTCCGCCAGATTTCCGGCATCTCCCTTGTGGTAATTGACTGGGTAAATATGCTTGTCTTTCTAGTGCCTTGTAAACGTGGCTCGGCTATATAGATAAGCTATTAAGCCGATAGCTTGTGAGGGATTCTTAAAGCTATCAGAATGGCAATACAACCACTTCGGTGACAAAAGTATTGGAAGAAGGATTTGTTTAATGAAAAAAATCGATATCGGTATTAGTGAAAAGGATAGGGAAAAGATCGCTGGCGGTCTCAAGCACTTACTGGCGGATAGCTACACTCTGTACCTGCAAACGCACAACTTCCATTGGAATGTTACCGGGCCATTTTTCCGCGAATTACACTTGATGTTTGAGGAGCAGTACAACGAGCTGGCCACTGCGGTAGATGATATTGCCGAGAGAATTCGCACCCTGGGAGTTTCTGCGCCAGGTACCTACCAGGCTTTTGGGCAGTTGAGCTCTATTAAAGAGGTTATAGAAATTCCCACCGCTGAGGATATGGTGAAAATTCTCACCAAAGGTCATGAGCAAGTGATTAAAACTTGTCGCGATGTATTAAAAGCTGCGCAAAAGGGCGAAGATGAGTCGACTATAGCCCTGGTATCCGACCGTATGCGCGTTCACGAAAAAACTGCCTGGATGCTGCGCGCTACCAGCAGCAAGTAGTTACTGGTTCTTCGAACAAATTACTGTTCCGGCAGTGACTACTGCCTGGTGAGTAACTCCAGGAATGCACTGGCGGGGGCAGAGAGGTTGCCGCGGCTTTTGAGTAGCGCGCCAACTTCCTGCGTCACCGCCGGAGCGGAGAGCGGCAGACAGGTTAAACCGTACTCTCGCATTTGTGCCTCACAAAGGCTCGGTACGGCACTGATTCCCAAGCCTGCCCTGACCAGCTGCCCGATAGTGCTTAGTTGGTTAGCTTCACAAACATATTGAGCGGCTTTCCCACACTGGGTAAAGGCAGTATCCGTCCAGCGTCGTACCGCTGATCCACGGTTCATCGATATAAAAGGGTGAGTGGCCAAGTCGCGCCAGCGTATTGTCTTTTTTTCCGCCAATATGTGTTCTCCGGGCATTACTGCGATAAAACGATCGCGCTCAAAGGGCACAAACTCCATTCCGCCAAGTTCATCCGGGCGAAAACTTATACCCAACTCCGCGCGTCCCTCCTGCACCGCCTCTACAACCCGTTCCATAACCACATCTTCCAGCACAATATTGATTTGTGGATACTCCAGATGGAAGTTTGCCAGCAGGGTGGGTACCCGGTTTAAGGCAAAAGCTGGGATAACCGCCAGCTGTAGCTGGCCGCGTTCCAGGCGGAAGCGCTGTTGTATAGCATCCAGGGATTGGTCCCAGCTGTTAAGCAGCTGTTCCGCACGAACCAGGAACTCGCGCCCTTCTGGGGTCAAGGCCAGCTGACGACCATCGCGACTGAATAGGGGGCCTCCGGTGGCTTCTTCCAGATTGCGGATGGCCACAGAGAGCGCTGGCTGGGAAGAGTGTAACTGGGCACTGGCCTGCGCCAGGCTGCGGCTGCGCGCTACGACAACGAAGGCGCGAAGCTGTTTAATAGTAGCGCTCACTGGGGCTCCAGGTACTTCAGAGAATGTTAAATTTTATTAAAGAAACCATCGAAAGATTAAAATAGTTTAAAGTCGTCAGGCAAGGCATGATTGCCGCTTTCGCCCTGGCGAAGGTCAAATAATCACCGAGAATAATGAACCTACAAGGTCTGCTGAGATGAAGGACAACGCACAACCCCTTTGGCAACCGAGCCCAGAGGCCATAGCTGCCACCCAAATGGATGAGTTTCGCCGACTGGTTAATGAGAAACACCAGCTACAGCTTGAAGACTACAACGCGCTTTACCAGTGGTCTGTTGAAGAGCGTGAGGCTTTCTGGAGCGATTTGTGGGATTTCTGCGAAGTAGAAGCCGGTGTGCGCGGAGAAGAGATCTTGGGCCGCGACAGTATGCCGGGCGCTGAGTGGTTCCCCGGTGCACAACTTAATTTTGCCGAGAACCTGCTGCGCTACCGTGACGATAAGCCGGCTTTGGTAGAACGCTTGGAAAATGGCAGCCGTCGCCAGCTCAGTTATGCGGAGCTATATAGCCGGGTAGAGCGCCTGGCCGCAGCCCTGGCCGATCAGGGCGTGTCCGAAGGGGATCGTGTAGCTGGCTTTATGCCGAATGTGATCGATGCCATAGTGGCCATGCTGGCAACTACCAGCCTTGGCGCTATCTGGACTTCCTGTTCGCCGGACTTTGGCATCAATGGTGTGTTTGACCGTTTCGGCCAAGTGGAGCCGAAAGTGCTATTTGCCTGCGAGGGCTACCTCTATAACGGCAAAGTAATCGACTCGCTGCCGCGCCTGCGCGAGATAGTGGCCCGCATCGACTCTATTGAGAAGCTGGTGGTGGTGCCTGTCGCCCGCTCTCAGGAGGAAACGGCTCAAGTACTGGCGGCGAAACCGTTGGATAAAGCGGTGCTGCTGCCGGAGTTCGAAGCTGGAGCGCCCAAGCGTGTACTTACCTTTGTCCAAACTGCGTTTGATCACCCCCTGTATATCATGTACTCCTCAGGTACTACTGGAGTGCCGAAGTGCATAGTGCATGGTGTGGGTGGTACCTTACTCCAACAGCTGAAGGAGCATCGCCTGCATTGCGATTTGCGTCGTGAGGACTCCCTGTTCTACTTCACCACCTGCGGCTGGATGATGTGGAACTGGCTGGTAAGTGGCCTGGCTTGCGGTGCAACCCTGGTGCTGTTTGATGGCTCTCCCTTCTATCCAGAGTCCAGGAGCCTATGGGATATGGCAGATGAGGAGGGCATTAGCGTATTCGGCACCAGCGCCAAGTATATTGCCGCCCTGGAGAAGAGCGGTTGTAAGCCTCGGGAAAGCCACAAACTGGAGAAGCTGCGCGCGGTGCTGTCTACCGGCTCGCCACTGGCCCATGAAGGCTTCCGTTATGTTTATCGAGATATAAAGGAAGATCTGTGCCTGTCTTCCATTTCCGGTGGCACCGATATTATTTCCTGCTTCGCCTTGGGCAACCCGACTTTGCCGGTCTATGCGGGAGAGCTTCAGTGCCGCGGCTTGGGTATGGCTGTTGAAGTCTGGAATGACGATGGCAAAGCGGTAACTGCTGAGAAGGGGGAGCTGGTGTGCGCCAAGTCTTTCCCCTGTATGCCGATCGGTTTCTGGAATGACCCCGATGGGGTGAAATATAACAGTGCCTACTTTGAAAACTGGCCGGGTGTTTGGGCGCACGGTGACTATGCAGAAATTACTTCCCATGGGGGTGTGATTATTTACGGCCGCTCCGATGCGGTACTGAATCCCGGTGGCGTACGCATCGGCACTGCAGAGATCTACCGCCAGGTGGAGAAGGTTGAGGAAGTACTCGATAGCATCTGTATTGGCCAGCATTGGCAAGATGATGTACGGGTGGTGCTCTTTGTAGTGCTGCATGAGGGAGTGGAACTGGATGAGGACTTGGTGCAGAGAATTCGTTCTACCATTCGCGCTAATACTACCCCGCGTCATGTACCGGCCAAGGTGATTCAGGTGGCTGATATTCCGCGCACGATTAGCGGAAAAATTGTTGAGTTGGCAGTGCGCAATGTGGTGCACGGCAAGGCGGTAAAAAATAAGGAAGCCCTTGCTAACCCCGAGGCATTGGCACTGTTCGAAAACCTTTCGGCACTGAAAGAAGACTGAGGCTTCTAAGGCATTTAGGGTACGTAGGCGGGCGTTATTTTGTTTACGCCATTTCTGCGCTACCCTTGCCTAGTAGAAATACCAATAAATTCACGGCAGAAGAACAGGTATGGTTACTTATCTCTATTGGGCGGCGGTTATCGCCCTGGTTATTCTCTCCCTCTTTGTCGGCAGCCGCATGGGCAGCTTGAAAATCGGTGCTATTGCGGCCGCAGTTTTCTTCTTTGCAGGCTGGTTGGCGTATTACTTCCACTACGAACAGGTCTTTGTAAAACGTTTCGGCGGGGTGATGCGTATTTCTGTGCCTGACGGTTTCCGGCATATTGGCGCCACCTGGAAAGAGGACAATCTCTGGATTGAGAATTACGATCCCAAAACCAATCAATGTATTTTCACTGAATACTCCAAGGGCAATATTCTCGAGGGGCGGGTGATTATTCAGGATTGTAATCCGCTACTTGGCAACCCCAACACCCAGCCATAAATCATTTTTTTCCTGGCCGGCGATTAATGCGGGGCTATCAATTGTTTCGCCTTTCGCCGGCGAATCTTACCCGGATATCACTAGTTCCGGGGCAAAATCTGATGTGAAGGGAACGGATATCCGCTAGTACGCGAAGTAGTCGCTGTAGACAATGGATTAATAGTTTGCGAACTCTCTTTGTCTCCCTGCTTGTCGGTTTTGCACTACTGCCCCTACAGCGGGCGGTAGCCATTCCCTTTTTCTCCAAATTGCCGGGCTTTTTCCTCTATGTACAAGGCGATCCTCAATTGCAGGATAACCTTCGCAAGGAACTCAACGAGCTGCGTAAAAACAGTAGTGCCCTCGAGAGCTATGAAGACCCACAGGATATCGCCCACTATGAACGCGGTAACCTGGAAAAGTTGCTGCGATCAGAGGGATATTACGATGCCACTGTACGTGAGTCGGTACTGGGTAATGAGATTGTTTACCAAGTGGTACCCGGCCCGCAGTATTTGATCAAAAGCCTGGATATTGAAATGCCCGCAGGTCTGCGCGCGGGCTTTCCCGGCTTGCCGATCTCGGTGGGTGATCCACTTCAGGCTGATGAGGTACTGGAAGGTGTGCAGGAAATTACCAAGTATCTCAATAACAATGCCTGCTTGCTCAATGTCGATGTTACCTATCAAGCCACAGTGATTCACCAGGAGGCCGCCGCGCGCTTGGTGTACCGTGTAGCGCCGAGCCCGGAAGTGATGGTGGGCGATGTGCAAATCCTCGGTGCCACTTCAATTGAAGAAGACTACTTGCGCAGCAAGTTGAATATTAATCCAGGCGATTGTTTCAGCCGCAGTAAATTGGATGCAGCCCAGTTGCGCTTGTTGCGCACCAATTTAATTTCCAACGTGACCCACCAGGTATCGGAACCCTATAGCGGTCTGGTGGATGTCACTTTTATTGTGCAGGAGCGTAATCATCGCACCATTACTTTGGGGGTGGGGTATACCTCTGATGAGGGCCCAGGTGTATCCGCCAGTTGGGAGCATCGCAATATTTTTCACCGCGGTGAAAAGTTGGAGGTAAAGAGCAAGGTCAACCCGGTTAAACAGACGCTGGAGAGCAAGCTGACCATACCGCGCTTTTTCAGGGACAAGCAGCGCTTTACCGCGAGTGTAGCGCTCACCGGTGAAGATGTAGATTCCTATCGCTCAAAGGCATTGACGCTCAAGGGGCTAGTTTCGCGCAAGTTAAGTAAGCATCGTACACTGAGTGCCGGGGCTGAATTGAAGTTCAGTCGTGTGGATGAAAAGGTGGATGGCGCTGTGGAGGATGGAGATGCAGATGAGAATTATCGCCTGTTAGCATTTCCTCTGGGTTTTAAGCTGAATACAACAGATAAGCCCCTAGATGCCCACCGTGGGGCCACCACGGCCTTGGAAATTAAGCCCTATCTGGACTTGAACAATAACAGTACCTCTTTTGTAAAAAACACCCTGCAACTAACCGCCTATAAAACAGCAAAATCTGCTCGTTACGAGCCAACCTTAGCCCTGCGTATCAAAGCGGCGACCATTACTGGCGCTGCCAACCTGGATCTACCGGCGGATGAGCGTTTTTATGCCGGCGGTGGTGGTTCGGTGCGCGGCTACGGCTATCAGGAGCTGGGCCCGCGCATTGTTGAGATTGGAAAAGATGGCCAGGAAACCCTCTCCGACTCGATAGGCGGGCGCGGTCTCAGTGAGATCTCTATTGAGGGACGCTTTCGTTTTACCGATACCTGGGGCGGGGTCTTGTTCCTGGATGGGGGTAATGCCTACGAAGATCCGAGCCCCAATTTCTCTGACCTTTTCTGGGGGGCGGGTTTTGGGGTGCGCTATATCACCTCATTCGCCCCTATTCGCTTCGATCTCGCTTTTCCTCTGGATCGCCGTGATGGCGTAGATGACCGCTACCAGGTGTATATCAGCCTGGGACAGGCTTTCTGATGGCCAGGTTGAGCACATTTGCATTGGGCTTCACCCGCGCCCTGGGTGCTTTCCTGCGCGGGTTGTGGCGCTCCTTTGGTGCTGGTGGATCATGGATCACCGGTCTGTGTCTGGTGATTGTACTTTCACTGATTTACTTCCTGGGCACTGAACAGGGGCGGGTCAACCTGACTCGCATCGCTTTTTATGGCGCGGAACAGGCAATCGACGGTCTCTCTATTGAGGCGGAGGGAATTGCCAGTGAGCGCCTCGGCGCATGGTTTTTCGAGCGCCTTCGAGTCGATTTTGAAAGCAACACCCTAGCGGAAGCGCACCAGCTTGAATTGGAGCTGCAGAGCTTTTCCAGCAATCCCGTCAATATTGAGCGCGTTGCCACCAAAGACTTTCTACTAAATCTTGATGTGCTGGATGAATTGCTGAAGTCCCTCGCCCGAGCGGAAGAGGAAACTGGCCAGGTTGTAGAGGAGCAGGCTGACGGTTGGGAAGCCACCAGCTGGGAAGCTTTACTACCGAGATTTCGCCTTGGGGAACTGCGGCTTGAGCGGTTGCAATTGATCAGTAGCAAGATAAGCGATATTCCCGCAATCGCTGTATACGGCAATACCCTGTACCGATGGAAGGGGCAGCCCACCCAATTACAGCTGGAAATCCGCGAATTAAATGGTGGCGACCTGCAGTTTATTGCCGAGGGGCACGAGCGCCAGCCCGGACGATTTGTGTTGGATTTCTCTGCCAGTGAAATGGCTCAAGGATTTTTGGGCCGCCAGTTGCATTTACCTCAGGGCCAGGGGCTGGACGCGCGCGGTAAAATTTCGCTGCGCCGCCGCGATAAACAGATACAGGTTGATGTTGAGTCCCTCTCCACGCCTTTTTTCCAGCACAAACTGGCATTGACAGGCAGTTTGCTTGTCGACTTATTTCCCTGGAGCCTACATACCGATGGCATCTGGTTGCAAGTGGATGGTACACGCAGCACCTTGTCCGGCAATATTAATGGCGACAATATCCATGCCGAGCTCCATCTCAATCGCTTGCCGGTAACGCTTTCCCGACCTTGGCAGGATGTGTTGCATAGTGGCTGGTTCACTGCTGATTTAACCGTTTCCGGCACATTGCCACTGCCCGATATTTCGGGCCAGGTAAAATTGAACAGTAGTTATCGGGAGCAGCCCCTGGACCTGACTGGCCAGGTGAATACTACCCGCGGAGTTATCCATCTGGAGTCCTTGCAATTGGAATTTGCCGGGGCACAGGTTCGTACTGCGGGTAGCATAGATACTGAAAATAAAATCCTGGATATGAGTGCGGCTGTGCAGGAGTTGGGAGTTGAGGAGATTCGCCGCCTTCTATTCTCTCTCCCGCAAACACAGCAACTAAAAATCCCCGATGACTTTTCCGGCACTCTGCACCAATTACAGCTAACCGCACAGGGACCTTGGGATAATCCGGATTTGCAGGGAGATTTGAGTGCTGTATCCGCTTACCGAAATTTACAGAATGAGTTGACGGCCAGGGTTAATGGAAACCTGAGGGGCCTAACGATTACAGAGTTTGCGCTGGTGGGGGACAAGCTGAATGTTCTGGGCGGCGGCACTGTAGGTATTGAGTCTAAAGCACTTAACTTGCAGCTGCAGGTGGATATTCGTAACCTCAACCCAAGTGAAGATCTCGGTCTTGCCTCAGCCAAGGGCATTAGCCTGGGCCTGCAGGGGCAGGTTGATGTGGAAGGCCCCTGGTCCAACCCGCGTCTAATTGTCAGCCTGGAATCCGATGGCCTGGTCCACGAATATCGCTACAACCTGAAAGGCGATGCCAGCGGTGATCTGGAAAAGATTAACCTGCAGGATTTGCGTATCGAGTTATATGCAAACGGATCAGTAAACCATTTCGATATGGGGCAATTCCGTGGCCCTCAGTCGCCGTCCATAATTCCGAGTATGGAGAAAGGCACAACTCAGCCAGAGCAAAATGCGAGCCGCCTCACCGCACTTGCAGAGGAAGCCCGGCGCCTGGGGCGCCAGGGAATTGCCCTGGTTGAAGCTGAGGGAGTGTTTGAGCCAAAGCAGGATCGGCTCCAGGTGGGGGTGCATGCGCGCAACCTGCCGCTAACCTTACTCGAGGTGATAGGGCTGCCGCTACCCCGTACGCTCGAAGGTGAACTGAGCCTGGATGGTGAGATCAAGGGAGCGCTTACCAACCCCGAAGTGCGTGCCAGTGTGCTGGCCCAGGGCGGCTATCGCCATGAACCCTGGCAGTTGCAGGGGTTACTTGATTATGCAGAAAAGAGCCTAGTTGTGGACGGGCTGGAGTTTCTGTGGGCAGGGCGCAATCAATTGTGGGTCCACGGTAGTCTCAACCAGCAGCGGCTGGATCTGCAGCTGCAGGGCAGGGCCTCTCTGGAAGATCTCTCACGAGAGTTACCGTTTAATACACCTGAGCAGGGTGACGTCGTTCTGCACTCAAGTATTACCGGCAGTCCGCGTCAGCCACAGTTTGAAGGGGAGCTGCGAATCAGTGGTTATGTGCCCGGCCGTGAGCAGGGGCGTGTGCAGGTACAACCACTCTCTACGGTACTTGAATGGCACACCGAGGGTGGGGAATTGCAGGCATCCCTGGTGGCTGAGCACGGTGGCCGCCGTGCAATAGATGGTAATGCCAAGTTATTGATTACACCTATTTTTGAGCGATTGTTTTCTGATAGCGCAGCAGAGTCTGTGAGCGATCTCCCATTGCAGCTAGTTAGCAGTGGTTCCGCAGACTTGTCGGTAGTTGCTGAATTTATTGATCCCAGGGTGCATGTAATGCGCGGTCTATTGAGCTTCTCAGCGGATGGTGCCGGCACTTTGGGGGACCCTCGCCTTATTGGTGCTATAGAGCTGAGTGGAGCCAGCTATGAGCATCGCCCCAGCCACACCCGCATTACCAATATCGAATTTTATACGCGCCTGGCACCGGGAGAGTGGCGTATCGAGAGAGGTAGTGCCACGGTTGTTGATGGTGGCACGATTAATTTGGGAGGAGCAATATTTTTCCCCGAGCAGGCGCCGCCACAGATGAGCCTTAGCTTAAATTTGAATAGCGCCCACTTGCTAAATACCCCGGGAGTACGCGGCGCAATCTCTGGGGAAGCGATCTTATCTGGCTCCACCCAGGATGCACAAATCACTGGTCGTTTTATCCTGCGCCCACTGGCGGTACAGATAGAACAGTGGATTGGCAGCACCGTTCCGGAAATACAGGTAGTGGAAGTTCAGGTGGACGGTCCCCAGGTGGAGCGTGCACCGCCGCTGCTTAGTAAGATCAGCTTGGGAGTCGAGGTGGTGCTAGATCAGCAATCTTATGTGCGTGGCCTCGGTCTTAACTCGCAATTGCGCGGTCAAGTGGATATTCGCGGAACTGCGGCCAAACCGGAAGCCTCGGGTGAGCTTACTATTGTGCGTGGTAGTTTTGACCTGCTGGGTAAGAAATTCAATCTACAGGAAGGGGAAATCCGCTTCGAAAATAATGAAGTGGCGGTATTTGTAGAAGGCGTTTACAGCTATAGTGATGGTGAAATCACTGCAAATATTTCCGGTTCTGCAGCAGATCTGGATATTACTTTCAGTTCAGACCCTGCAGCCTCCCAGGACGAAATTTTAGCACAACTGTTGTTTGGTAAGTCCCTATCGGATATCTCGCCACTCCAGGCAGTGCGCCTGGTGAGCGTGGTGCGCAGCTTGCAAACCGGCCGCGCAGTATTGGACCCCGTGGCCAAAACCCGTGAGTTGTTAAGACTCGATACCCTCAATGTCGAGCAGGAGGAGGGGGAAGATGGCGATGAGTATGCACTGAGCTTGGGTAAATACATTACCGACCGGATTTATGTAGAACTGCAACGCAGCACAGACCCATTGAGTCCCTGGCAGGCGGAGATGCAGATAGAGTTAAGGGATAATCTTAACCTGGAATTTAAAACCGCTGATGATGGTGACAGTGGCTCAGGTAGCGTGGAATTACAGTGGAAGAAAGATTATTAAATAGTGTCCATTCATATGGATTAGTTTAGACCCAATCTAAAATTTTCTTTTCAAAATAGGGGCTTACCGGTTTTGATGAAGGTGACCAAACCTAAAAGCAAAATCAAAGGTAAGCCCCATGATCCATGCTAATGACCGCATTATTAAACACAAGACCGGATTGTTAAATCTGGTAGAAGAGCTCGGCAATATCTTCAAAACTTGTAAGATGCTCGGTGTATCGAGAGATACTTTCTATCGATACAAGGAAGCGGTTTATTGTGGTCATGCCTAAACGGAACAGACGTCGGTAGGTGTTACGCAGGAAGAGCAGATTGATGGCGTATTGATCACTGGGGGGCAGTATATAAGGTGCTTGGCGGCTATGTCGATCTGAATCTGATAAGCGGTGAAGGTGTGGGAGGGTGTGAAGCTCTACAAACTACTAAAAAGGGGAAGGAAAGATTACACTGTGCTCGGGACCGTATGAGGCATGGATGCCGATTACGAGCTTACAGGGGTGTATTCATAGCGAGCCTCGAGTGCAGTGTAATCTTTCCTTCTGACCCAGTAGTACATCAGTTCAGCGAAAAGCACTCCTTATCGTAAAAAGCAACAACTGTGGTTTTTCAAGATTGTCCTAGAAATTTAGTTATTTTTTCTCATGGTGATTTATCAGTTTACTGTAAAACTTAAGTCTGAATTTAGAAGCTACTTTAACCAATAAAGCGCTAAATATCATGCCGCTGTTACCTTTTGTGAAACGAATTTATTTGTAACCTTGTTAGATGAATACTGTAGGTTTATGTGCATAAATATAGATTACTTTGCTTGAGAAGCTGTAGCGGAGGTCAGTCAGGGCTTGCCAATAGATAGTAAAGGATTTACTAATGAAGACCTTAACCCCCATCGCCGCAGCTATGTTAGTAGCATTTAGCGTAAATACGTTTGCAGATAATAATATGGCCATATTAATTCAGGTTGGGAACGGTAATATGGCTGATGCTGATCAATCAGACCCAACCATTCTAAATAATTTGATCGTGCAGACTCTAATTGGTACTTCTAATAACTCTGCTGCATCTCAAACTACCGGTACTAGTCACAGTATGGCGGCAAATCTACAGGTCGGGGAATTAAATTCTTCGAATTCTTTACAGCAGAGTGATACTTCGTTTAGTAGTATTTTTATCAATCAAGTAGGCTCTATGAATGAGGCAGATATTATCCAACTTGGAAGCGCTCTGAGCCTTGCTTTCATTGCTCAATTAGGTATTGGCAATATGCATACAGCGACCCAAAGCGGTGTTGATCAAACCGCGAGAGTCGTACAGATTGGCAACGACAATATGGCTACGATTACCCAGTAGCGTCCCTTCCTACGCCTCCTTAACGACCTCTCAAAATAATAGAGGAGTTGTTATTAACTGGGCGGACAAATAGTTCGGTTAATAGGATACGCGTATATTGGATAATTTCTTAGCGAGAATCACAATAGAGAGGCCAAAAGTAATCCTGACGCAAAGTGGATTGGGTTATACGCAGGGGAACAGTGCGAACTTGCGGCCGAAGCAACTACCGATTTCTTTAACAGTAACAATTTAATCGCCGAGATTCCATGTGACTCACATAGGTCTAAGCAGCTACAAAGGCATTTTACGACAGCTACCCGTATGAAAATTGCCTTCAGACAGCAGGGTCTTGATCTGTCTATTTAATCAAGTCAATATCAAAATGAATATTTTTTAGGCAGAATTTTAGCCCTAAAAACCCGCTCGATACCCTTATCATAACCAGGGTTTACCACCGTGCCGTGGTTTTCACCCTCAAAGATACGATTGTGCAGGGTGAGGTTTTCATAGCGGCGGGACTTCAGCCGTTCGAACATATCCTTAAAGTCCTGCACTCCGCAGACATCTATTTCCTCGTTACAGGTTTCCTCTCCGCCAATGAACATAAACACACTTTTGGGTAAGTCAATCTGGTGCTCAGCGTAAGCGAGTTCACTCTCAAGGATTTGTTTATTGGCCCACCAGATACTGGGGCTGCCGACCACATAGCGGTCGAAGTTATCTGTATGATTAAAGAGGCTGTGTAGGGCAAGGAGCCCGCCGAGGGAGTGACCGGCGAGAGTTTCGTCATTTTCATCCCCCATAAATGAGTTATTGATAAACGGCTTTAATTCGTCCTCCAAAAACTCAAGGAAGTCATTCGCCCCACCGCCTAGGATGTTCCCCTTGATTTCCCCGGGTACCGGGGTAAAGTCGGTTAAGCGCAGGGTGAAGTTGGCGCTGTCGATGGGGTGGGAGATCCCGACAAGAATGACCGGAGGAAGCTTGGTGTTGCCGTGTTCATCCGGAATTTGTTCCTGTATCAGGTTAGGTGCCACCATGGGAAAGTGCATAAAGCCATCGGTCATATACACTACGGGGTATCTGGTGCTGTCTTCGGGATTGTAAGATAGTGGCAGCATGACATCGATTACAAACCCTCGTCCCAGCAAGTCAGAATGAAAGTTGTAGGACAAAATACCCTGGCGAGTAAATGTCGTAGGTTCAATGGTTCCTGCCAGCACTCCTTGGGAGGCCAGAATAATCAGGCCAAGTATAAATACTTTAATTATTTTCATTTTAATCCCTTAATGAGCCACTCTAAGTGTGAGTGTGCCCAGTCGCGCCAAAAGGCGGTCAAGACTGACAAGCCTATCAGATTGAGTACGATGCTAGCTACAGTGAAGGGTGTCAGCTGTCGCAAAGAACAGTATATAAAACCTGACAAATGCGAAGAGGGTATTTTTGAGTAGAATTTTGCGCCAAGGCTGGAGCCCTGCCTCCTCTAATATCTGGTCTGGATGGGTATAAGTGGTAGCAAGGACTCAAATGTAATGAGCGGGCCCATAAGCGAGTCACCTAGGTGATGGTAAGGGATGAGCTACGAGTGCACTTAAAAAGATCTATTGGACTCATGTAGCTGGCAGCTTCAACTAGGCTGGGTGATTGATATAGAGCACCCTTGCATATAACATTGTCACTTTAATAGGCTTATTTTCCCGCAAGTAGGCCATTGATCGCCCAATTTATAGTACTCCTTCAGACATGCCATAAAGAGGGAAGGAGAGAATACACTGTGCTTGGGACCGTATGAGGCATGGATGCCGATTACGAGCTTACAAGGATGTATTCACAGCGCGTCTCAAGCGCATTGTATTCTTTCCTTCTGGCCCAGTAGTAAGTCCATCAGGTTCTGTGGTCTTTTGGTCTAGTCGTATATCAAAGATCGTTAAAGAAAGTAAAGCGGACATAAAACCTAGCACAAAAAGAGCACTGAATAGCATTCCGCCGGTGATGACTGTTGCCAGCCCGCGATAAATTGCCGCACTACCTCCTGGGCTCACTATCAATGGTAAGTTACCAAAGATGCAAGTGATGCTGGTCAGCATTATGGGGCGAATACGTAAACTGATAGCATTTTTAATAGCCGCAACTTGATTCATCCCTCTATCCCGAGAAGCTTGGAATTGATTGACTAGTAGAATTGAGTTATTGACTACCAAGCCCATCAAGATCACAAAGCCTATCATGGTAATAACATCGAGGTTCTGTGGGACAAAAATATTCAGTAAGCGCAAGCTGAGCATTCCTCCGGCGAAAGAAAGAGGTATTGCCAGTAGCACGGCGAGTGCCAGCTTCATAGACTTCAGGGCAAAGTACATCAGCATAGCTAGAATTATCAGGGCCACTATGAGTATCCGTGAGAATTCTTGGAGAAATATTTTCAACTCGTTGGCACTTCCTCTGAACTGGGTATGCAAGTTCGAATATTGGCTTTGGTTAAGGAAAGTTAGGACGCTTTGATCAACTTGTTCAGTAAAATCTTTCATTGCGATACCCGCAGGTGGGGTTAAACTTAATGAGGTACTGACTTCCTGGCCGACACGGAGGATGTTGTCTGGAGCCTGGGTAAACTCAGCGGAAGTTAATTGCCGCAGGGGAATCAAACCTTGCCCAACAATCATAATTTCCGTATTTAGAAATTGCTCCAGGTTGGCTGGTTCTTTGGCCTTGAGGTAAAAGGGCAGCGTATTAGTGCCTGTGTAAAAATTACCTATATAGATGCCATCGGTAAGTGCCATCAAATGACGGTTAAATTCCGGTAATGTCATGCCCATACGAATCAGTTGATCCTGATTGGGCTCAAATTCAATGCGCAACCCACGATTGCTCAATGCGCTACCCTCAACAATTTGTGCATCAGGAAATTCTGAACGAAGATGTTCTAACAAGTCGCGTCCAGCTGCTTGAAGCACCGGTAGTTCAGCTCCTTTGATATCTAGTTGGCTAACCCGGCTATTGGGCATTGCAAATCGGAGAAGGCCGCCTTGTCGAGTATGAATTCTGGTGCCTATCAGCCCAGAGACAATATCCTTATTGATCCACTCTTTAAATGCTTCGAAATCCCAGTCTCCCTGGGTATAAATGTAAAGGTTACACATAGTCGGATAACAAAGCGTGCCATAGGTAACTATTTGCTCTTCAAACTTCCCTTTACTTTGTTCAATGCGATCCATAATTACCTGGCCGATTTCGCGTTCAACAGCTTCAACCGCCATTGGGCTCTCAAAGTTTATAAAGGTTGAAATCATCGCCTGCTTGGGGTCTGGAAGCACATCGACTGAGGGTGAACTGAGGTAAGTCACTAATATTGCAACTGGTAATCCAAGAATTAGTACGCAATTACGTAGACTTGCTCGGCCAATTGGCATTAGTGAAATACTAATCCAGCGCTGTAGCATACGATTAAGGAGTTGAACCTTTCCTGTTGTGTTTATCTCCCGGGGGCTTTTTAAAAGGTGACGCGCCAAAGCAGGCAGGAGTAGGAGGGCAAATAATATTGATGCAATAAGTGCGCTCGAAATGGTATAAGCCAGATCCTTAAAAAGCTGCCCCGTGGCTGATTGCATTGCCAGGATCGGTAAGAAGACGATAACACTGGATATCGTAGATGATGTTAAAGCGCCGGTAACCTCTTTAGCTCCCTGTCTAATACTGGTTAGCAGGTCAGCTCCTTGACTGCGTAAACGCTGGATGTTTTCGATAACAATAATGGCGGCATCTACCATCAAGCCAATAGAGAGAGCGATACCTGCAAGTGAGATAACATTCATGCTTCTACCGCCCAGGTACATACCCAGTATTACCAGTGCAATGCAAACAGGTATGCTGGTAAAAATCAACGCGAGAGTTCTAAAGTCTCGCAAAAACCAATATAAAATGATACACGCGAGAAAGGCCCCCAGAGTGAGGCTGCTATAGACTAGTTGCAATGAGCTGCGAATACTTTTGGAGTCATCACGGCTGATCGCCACTTCCATTCCCAATCTACCGAGCTCTCCCTCATTTAGCTCTGACATCAATGTTTTGATCATATCGATTGTTTTTAGAACATTGATATCGTCAGTTGGCATTAGATAGAAATAGAAGGATCGGTTACCTTCCAATGCAAAATAATTCCAGTCGGAAGCCATTCTGTTGTGTACACTTGCAACGTCACCCAGGCGAATAATGTGTGGCCCCCTGGTAGCAACCGGCAGTTTTTCAAAATCAGCGATAGGGATCTGGCCTTTAAAATTTAGGGCGTATTCTTTTGATCCGATAGTTAAGTTACCGCCAGAGCGATCAACTAGGTCACTTAGACGGGATTGCACCTCATTAATGGTGAGTGAAGCTTGAGCGAGACCTTGGGGGTCAAATTCGATATCTATTCGTTGCTCCATAGGGGTGCCAGATACAACAACAGAGGCTACGCCTGGTATCTTGCTAAATTCAGGTTGAACATGATCCCGGAATGCTTGGGAAAGCTCCTGCTTAGTAGCATGGCCATTGGAGTAAAGGAAGAAGCTGGCTAGGGTTGCTCCGGCACCATTGCTGAAGTTGTATAGGCGGGGTGCCGATACCTGGCTAGGCCAGTTGGGCACTTGGTTAAGCCGGGAGAGAACATCAATATACATCTGTTCCATGTCGGCATTAGAGTGAAAAGTAATGAGTGTCCAGGCAAAGCCATTACTAATGTTTGTCTGGATTTCCTCCAGGAACCCAAGATTAGAGAGTTCCTGCTCCAGTGGAGCGACGAGTGCCTGCTCCATTTCCATTGCGGTCTTACCAGGCCAGGAAGTAGCAAGAGCTATTTGTGGTCGGTCGATGTTTGGCAATAGTGCGTTTGGAATTCTGAGTCCCAAAAATATACCGAACAGCAGAAGAAGAAATCCGCAGCTGATAATGACCTGGCTATATTTTTCAACAATTTTCATGAGTCACCGTCCACTGGTACCACCTCCTGGCCCGCTTGCAAATTCCCATGACCGAGAACCACAAGTTGATCGCCTGGCTGGATCTCCGACATCACAATAAAATGATCGGCAAGGGTATCCAGTATTTCCACTTCGACTCTACGAACTCTATTTTCGTGTCCCAGCGCCCATGTATGGTATTTCCCCTCCTCTAATAGCACAGCATCGGAAGGTAACTTGGTAATTTTTCCTATTTGCTCCAGTGATTCTGTAGGGGTGAGCATGGCTATCTGGAAGCGCTGGCCCACCAACAAAGATTCAAAGTGATCTCCGTGGCCATCGAAGTACAGGGATAGATTCTGAGTATCCTGGTCCATGGTTCGACCGATATTTCTGAGGGTGAGTGGCTTACCATCATAAAGAAAATCGCTGTATTCAATAGGTGCATTCGTTCCAATTTGATCTCTGGTGACCCTGCATTCCAATTGTTTTTCATCCAGGGGAAGTAGCTGGAGTATTCGCTGCCCTTGAGTGAGCCTTTCACCAGGGTGGGCTTCCACTTGTAAAACCTGGCTGTCCCTGGGCGCAAAATGCTTAAGTCGATCGAACCGATACTGATCTATTTCAAGCTGTTGCTTGAGTCTTTGCTTATTCAGCCTGTGAGTATTAGCGCTGAGTTTAAGATCATTGAGTTGGGATGGAGAAACCATTTGAGCTTCACGAAGTGGTATAAGCCTGGCTAATTCCTCCTCGGCATGCGATAGCTGATGCTCCGCAATTTCCAGATCTGTCCTCAGAATATCCATCCCCCTCGATAGATAAAAGCCATCCTGCTCTGCAACTAGATCCCCGCCCCTGATAATAGATCCTACAGGCTTTACTGATATCAGTTCGGGAGTTATAACCAAATCTGGTGTTTGAAGGTTTGAAAAAAAGCGGCGTATCTGGTTGATTTGTTATCGCCAGACAATAAACCAACTAAG
>NZ_JBGMEK010000044.1:0-38416 GCF_041447265.1 Microbulbifer epialgicus | reverse complement strand
GCAAAGCCATTTAAATGGACAAAGCCCGCCGGTCAAATCTTGGCTTCCGTAGAGCGTGCAAAACAATCGTTACAGAATTAACCGCATGGACCACTAGGTTCGCGGCTTGGTCTCGAAGTATACATGAAGGTCGAACTGCTGACTATGGGACTTCCTGCCAATATTTCTTTTATTCAGTACCACAGCTAAAGTCTGCTATTCATCATTGAATCTCTGCGAAGGTTAAGCGAGCGACTAATAACGCCTCCACACGGGCGAGCAACTTATTGCGAGTCCAGCGTACGTAGTGCACGATTGTGTTGGAGCTTGTTAAAAGTTCCAGGCTATATTTGTGCCAACACACTTAAATCCAGAAAGATACTACTGGGTCAGAAGGAAAGAATACACTGCACTCGAGACGCACTGTGAATACATCGTTATAAACTCGTAATCGGCATCCATACCTCATACGGTCCCGAGCGCAGTGTATTCTTTCCTTCCCCCTTTTTAGTATATTCGACAGAATTTTGGGTAGGGACTGAAAAATATAATTTAACCATATCTATCAGCCTCATAAAAAATGAATAATTATTGAGGAGAAGCTAAAGGGACTTAATGAGGAGTCTTACTATGTTTTATATTTAGATGATCTCAATGCGCGATAAATTTTTTTGCTTTTTATTAAGGCCGCATTGTTGGTTACCTGTTGTCTTGGTTTCTCTGCTTTAAAGAGGCGTGAGTTCCTTCATACTGAAACTAATTTCAAAGATAAGATGGAACTGGATCGGGCTGAAAGTTGGTCGACATTGAAAGCCTAATCCTCTCAACCTCAAGATCTTTATCGATCCTTAAGGCCGCTGATATGTCCTTTCCCTAGTTATGAGCAGTGTGTTTCCCGTGGGATAAACTGAAGCTTTTCTAAGGCTCCATTCAGTCATCCTCAAAAGGTAGCTACCTCTTTTACCTCCAGCTCTTAGTCTTGACTCGCCCGCTGTTGTCCCGCGATGTGATTGTTTTTTTGAACGCCACACCATGCCACCCGTAGCTAAGTTTAAGGCACTGCGCATAAAGTCACTACGCCCCCCTAAGGGGGGATGTGTGCGTTGGTACCACCTCTTTATCCTGCTATAGGTCATGCCCCTTGCCATCCTCTGACAGTCTTTCGCTCGCACCTATGGAATGTATCTGGTTGGTTTGATTCGGTTGCCGAATCTTGGGCGTAGGCAGATAGAAAGTTGAACCTGATCTTGATTGTTGTGGCATTGACTTCTACTACCTCCTTTTTGGGGGTGCGTGTGTCTTTTAGGACTTTCTGTTGATAAAGCTATGGCTTTGGTTATCCAGTGCGCGAGTTCTTAATATTTGATCACGCAGCTTGTGTCGTTACGGCTTAAGAAAAAATCAGATTAAAAAATAACAGCGAGAAAAAGAGAAAAGCAAAAATGAATACTCCATTTCCCCTAAAAAGGCTACTGGCCAATGCGGGCCTTGTGCTTGGTACACTATCCAGTACTCACACCAATGCCGGTACCGCTTTTGTACATTTATTCGAGTGGAGCTGGAATGATATCGCCAGTGAGTGTGAGAGCTTTCTCGGGCCTAAGGGTTTTGATGCGGTGCAAATATCTCCACCCAATGAGCATATCAGCCTGTCCACCTGGTGGGCGCGCTATCAGCCCGTGACATACACCAACCTTACCAGTCGCAGCGGTACTGAGCAGGAGCTGCAAAGCATGATCAACCGTTGCCATGCGGCAGGTGTGAAAGTCTATGCCGATGCGGTGATTAATCATACCGCAGCCTGGAATGGTAGTGGTACCGGTTGGGGAGGCACCCAGTGGACCTTGCTGGATCATCCGGAGTTTTCTTATAACGACTATCACTCCGATTGCACTATCAATAACTATAATGATGCCAATCATGTATGGAGCTGTCGGTTGAGTGGTTTGCCAGATTTGGATACCGGCTCCAGTTATGTGCAGGGGAAACTCGCTGGTTACCTGAGCAAATTAAAAGGCATGGGAATTGATGGTTTCCGTATTGATGCGGTCAAGCATATGTCCCCTGGTGATTTGCAGGCAATTATGAATCAAGCTGGCAACCCCTGGGTCTTCTCTGAGGTTATTGGCGCTGCCGGCGAGGCCTCAGAAATCCAGCCTTACAATTACACTTTTCTAGGCCGCGTTACTGAATTTAAATATGGCACCGATGTGGCCAGCAACTTCAACGGTCAGATTAAAAATCTTGCCAGTATTGGTGATAGCTGGGGGCTGCTCTCCTCCAGTGATGCCGTGCATTTTATCGATAACCACGATCGCGAGCGAGGCCATGGTGGCGGTGGTAATCTGACTTATCACGATGGAGCCAAATACAATCTGGCCAATGTCTTTATGTTGGCTCATCCCTACGGTTATCCCAAGGTAATGTCGGGGTATGACTTTACCGATACTGATATTGGTCCTCCCAGCAATGGCCCGAATAACTGCCAAAATGGCGCTTGGGTCTGTCAACACCGCTGGGGCAATATCGCCAATATGGTAGGTTTCCGTAACTATACCAACGGTACTGCCATGAACAATTGGTGGGACAATGGCAATAACCAGATTGCTTTTGGCCGCGGCAACAAGGGTTTTGTGGTGATCAATAATGAGGGGGGCTCTCTGAACCAGACGCTCTACACGGGCATGCCCGCGGGGGATTACTGCAATGTGTTGGCGGGCGATAATGAATGCAGTGGTGATGTGATTACTGTAGATGGCAACGGCTATGCCACCTTTAATGTGACTGCCAACTCTGCTGCGGCAATTTATGGTGGCCAATTGGCATCACCCTGTGATGTCTGCACTGACCCGAGCTTTCCCAGCCTTTATTTCCGTGGTACTGCCAATAACTGGGGCAGTACAGCATTTGAACAAGTGGGCGATAATACTTGGCAGTTAGTGGTGAACTTTGATGGCCAGGCGGACCAGCGCTTTAAGTTAGATATTTATGGAGATTGGACCGAGAACTACGGCGATGATGGTGCCGATGGTATTTTGGATAAGACCGGTGCAGATATTTATACCTCTGTGAGTGGTAATTACCGAATCGAAGTCAACGATCAGAGCCTGAACTATAGCCTTACTGAAGTTTCCTCCCAGCAGGCACCGGTTGCGGTTGTCACTCCCTCAGCAGTTACCGTTGCGGTCAATGAAAGTATCACGCTGGATGCCAGCGGTTCTAACGATACCGATGGTAGTGTGGTGTCTTACAGCTGGAGTAGTGGTGGCAGCAACGCCAGTACTTCCCTGAGTTTTGCCAACGCTGGAACCTATACAGAAACCGTAACAGTAACGGATAACGATGGCCTGACTGACAGTGCCACCGCGGCCATTACTGTGACTGATCCCAGCGGAGGTTATGCACAAAACTTTGCGGCACTGCATTTTCGGGGAACGCCCAATAGCTGGGGCACCCAGGCCATGACTTTGGTAGCGGATAATACTTGGCGTACAACAGTCGTTTTTGATGGCAGTAGTAATCAGCGTTTCAAGTTTGATGTAAGTACTAACTGGGATGAAAATTACGGGGATAACAATGCCGATGGGTTTCTGGAGCAGGGCGGCAATGATATTTATACCAATGTGACTGGTACTTATCTTGTTGAAATGAATGATAAAACACTCAGTTACTCCCTGACCTGTATGGATTGTGGCGGCCACGCCTCTAATTTTTCTTCCCTATTTTTTCGTGGAACACCAAATAACTGGGTAGCCGAGGCTATGCAGTTAGTGGCGGATAACCTTTGGGAAATTTCGGTTAACTTCGATGGTCAATCCCAGCAACGTTTTAAGTTTGATGTGAATGGTGATTGGAGTGAAAACTATGGCGATAGTGACTCTAATAGAACTCTGGAGCAGGACGGCTCTGATATCTACACCTCTGTTACAGGGAACTATAAGGTGCAGATGAATGATCAGACCTTGATTTATAGTCTGGTAGCCCAGTGAATATTATCTAGTATTGATACAGAAAACCCGGCTTCGAGCCGGGTTTTCTGTAATAAAAGACTGTATTTGCTAGTCAATTGTCAAGCTTGAAGATATGGCCTTCAAAGGGGAGAAGATTAAGTGTTATTCTGCCTTGGCCATTTTGGATAACCAGCTGTTGCTTCGCATTGCTGATCTGCCCTTCTAATACATAGCTGCCGTCTTTCAGTTTCCACTGCTTAAGTAGCTCATTGGGGATCAGTAGTTCGAATTTGCTGGCCTCTCGATCAAAATTTGCAACGATCAAGAGTTTTTCCGTTTTATTCCAGCGCGCAAAAGAAAATTGTTTTTCCCCATAGCCTCTATCCTGTTTGCGGTTGTAGCTGTGCAAGTCCAGATAATCGCCAAGCAGGGCTGGGCTCTGCTTGGAGAAGTTGAGCAGGCGCTGGTAGAAGCTGCGCAATTCTTTTTCTTCTTTTGTCAGCAGAGCAGTGTCAAAAGCGCCCTCATTGTTCCAGCGGCGTACACTGGGTACTGACCAGTAGTCGAAAATGGTGGTGCGGCTGGCTTTACCAAAGCCGGCATCTTTGTTGGCGGGTTCTCCTAACTCCTGGCCAAAGTAAACCAAGGTAGGGGCTGGAGAGAGCGCGGCAGATACCAGCATTGCAGGTTTGCCTGCCTCTGGGTTGCCAGAAAATTGTGGGCTGGCAATACGCTGCTCGTCGTGATTCTCCATAAAACGCAGCATATGAGAGGAAATATCCACCAGGCTTGCCTGCACCTCTGCGATTTTATCTGCACCGCCCTTGTTCTCCATGACCGCGCGAATAGCGTCGTAAGTGCCGACTTTATCGTAGAGATAATCCATTTTGCCCAGATGCAGATAATCCCGATAGCGCTCCGGAGTATAGATTTCGGCAAGTAACAGTGTGTTGGGGTTGCGCATTTTGATGGAGGAATTCAGGTAGCTCCAGAATTCTACCGGCACCATACCGGCCATATCATAGCGAAATCCGTCCACGCCAAAGTCCAGCCAGTAGTGGGCGATATCGCGGAATTTTTCCCAGGTGTCCGGGACTTTCTTGTCTGCCCAAAACTGGGCGTGGGCCCGGTAGTCACGCTCGGCATATTCCTGGGGTAGCTCAGAAAAATTCTTGCTGTCATCGGGGCGAACGCCAAAATTAATTTTGACCGTTTCATACCAGTCGTGCATGGCAGGTTGTGCACTGCGCGCGCCATTACCGGTCCATTTGGCTGGACTCTCTATAAATTGCCCATCGACAAGATCATTGGCTTCGCCATTGAGTGGCCGATAACTGTCTTCTGCAACGGGCACGCGGAAGTCTTCGCCCACTACATAGTAGAAATTGTTGTTGCGGGCGTAGGTGACCTGGGTGTTGTCGCCAGCTCCAAAATCCTGCACGCCTTGGGGTTTATCGAGAGAATGATAGGCGCGGGCTACATGGTTAGGCACTATATCGATAATTACTTTCAGGCCGGCCGCGTGGCTGCGTTCCACCAGTGCGCGGAATTCCTGTAATCGCTCTGCTGGGTTATTGGCCAGGTCCGGGTTTACGCTGTAGTAATCCTTGATGGCATAGGGAGAGCCGGCGCGGCCTTTGACCACATCTGGATCATCGTTACTGATACCGTATTCCGTATAGTCGCCAACGAGCGCATGGTGCAGGGCGCCGGTGTACCAGATATGGGTGGCGCCCAGCGCGTGGATTTCATTCAGTGCTTTTGGGGTAAAGTCGGAGAACTTACCCACACCATTCTCTTCGAGTGTGCCCCAGGGTTTGTTGGTACTGTTAGTGTTGCCAAATAAGCGCGGTAGCACTTGGTAGATAACAGCTTTTTTCTCCGCAACTTTTTCAGCGGGCTGTATTTCTTCCGGGCTGCTATCCTGGCTGCAGCCGGCAGTGCCGAATAGAGCCGCGCCCAGTAGGGAAGCCGAAATAAGTTTGGCAATAAACAGGGAATGTAACTTCTTCATTGTTTCCTGATGACTTTAAATTTTTTGTCAGTGAACAGCGGTTTGCTGAATTATTGATTTTTGAGCATTAAATTCAGCGGTTCTTTGTGCCAGTCAAATTTAACCAGCAGTTGCTGCTTGCGCTTGTTGTACCAGGCCCCACGGGATGCCTGAGCAAAGTCTTTTTCACTGTCGAAAATAGGCAGGGATTCGCCGCTAATATCGAGCTGCACGGGCACTTGTTGCCAGTTGTGGATATTTAAATTGACCTTGCGGGATTCCGGCATACCGGTATAACCGTCGCCTTCGCGTTTAAAGGCAAAGGCTAAACCCTGCTGTTTGTTTTCAGCTGAGAATTGCAGCTTCTCGTATTTGCCTTTTTCAAAAGCCTGCGCAGTAGCGCCATCATCTTCATAAACATAGCGCTCGGACTTTGCTGCTGATGGGTGCGCGTAGTAGTCCAGGGTCAGGTTTTTACTGGAGTAATCACGACTGTTGTGGACATCGTCAATGGTGGGAATAATGGCGCCGGCCCGCACCAGCACAGGAATCGTTTTCAGGTCCACTTCTACCTGGGCCTGATCGCCAGAATATTGTTCATCAGTCCAGTAATCGAACCAGGTGCCGCCGGGCAGTTTTACCGCGACCTCATCCACATCTTCTTCCACGACCGGGGCAACGAGGAAGTCCTGCCCCCAAAGGTAGGCATCCTTGTAGTCCAGGAGAGATAGGTCACTTTCGTTTTCGAAAAACAGTGGGCGCATCAGCGGCATGCCGGTCTGGCTGTTTTCGAAGGCGAGGGTGTAGTTGTAGGGCAGCAGGCGATAGCGCAGTTTTACATATTCGCGCAGGATATCGCGGGTGCGGCGATCGTGGAAAACCGGTTCGGAAGCAATATGCTCCTGGGCGTGCGGGCGGTAAACCGGTTGGAATACGCCGTACTGTAACCAGCGGATATAGAGTTCGCGGTCAAATTTCTCACCGCCGGCAAAGCCACCCAGGTCTGAATGGGTGTAGCCAAAGCCCAGCAAGCCCATACTCAGAGCCAATTCCACCTGGGGCTGTAAGCCACCCCATTCCCGAGCGACGTCGCCGGTCCAGGGGATCATGCCGTAGCGCTGGGAGCCGGCAAAACCGGCGCGCATCATAATAAAGGGGCGGCGCTCTGGGTATTTTGCCGTTTGGCGTTCGTGCAGTAATTGCGCCCAGGCGTGGCCGAAGGCGTTGTGGATTTCATCGGCCATACCGATTGCGTGAACGGTATCGGAGGGGTGAACTTCCGGCTCACCCAGGTCGCCCCACCAGCCGGCTACGCCCTGTTCCAATAATCCGTCGTAAATATTCCAGAACCAGTCGCCGCCATCTTCAGAGAAGACATCGATCAGGCCGGTATTGCCGAAGTAGAAATCAAAACGCTTGGGTTCTCCGGTCAGGTTTTTGGCCAGGGCATTATTCGCCACGGCTTCCTGCCAGCGTTCGGAGGTGGAGAGGACAAAAGGCTCGGTCACCAGGATGGTATTGATGCCGCGTTCTTTAAGGTCGGCCATCATCTTTTCTGGTTCGGGAAAGGCTTCCTTGTCCCAGGCAAGGTTGCCCATATGGCCTTTTATATCTGGGCCAAACCAGTAGAGGTCCAACACCAGGGCGTCCAGGGGGAAATCTTCTTCGGCAAACTTATCCACGGTTGCGCGGACTTCAGCTTCGCTGTGATAGCCAAAGCGCGAGGCGAAGTTACCCAGGGCCCAACGAGGTGGCAGGGGCTGTTTGCCGGTGGTGGATACATAATTTTCCAGCAACTGTGGATAAGTCTCACCGGCTACCACGATGTAAGCGGTGCGCCCGGCTACGGCTTCAAATTGCAGGATATCTTCTTCGTTTGCGCCCAGATCCAGGGTGCCGGTGGCAGAGTTGTCGAACAGCAGAATGTATTTGTTGCTGGACAGTACTGCTGGCAGGGAAAAATACATCTGGTTGGATTCGGTGGTGTATCCGTAATGGGCACGGTTATACAGAGGGAGGCGTTGACCGCGACGATCCATCCCCATAACCCGCTCTCCGCCGCCCAGCAGTTTTTCCTCTGGCGACAGTGCGAAGCGGAATCCGCGCATCGTCTCGGTGGCAAAGAAGCCACGCTCTTCACTCAGGATTTGTTCGCTACCGCGCAAGTACTCAATTCGGAAGGGAGACTTGTGGATAATTGCTGTAAGGGAGCCAGTTTGGTAGATGAGCTTGTCCTCTCCGTCCCGCAACTGGGCCTTAAGCGAACTTTCCGGCTTGTCGTCAATAGCAAAAGAAGGCAGCTGTTTGATACCTTCGCTGCGGTAGTGCAGGGAGAGTGCCGAAGGGCCGACCGGTGTAAGGGAGACCTCGCCATCATTTAATTGTATGGTAAGTGAGTCTTTGCTTTGCTGATGTGCCAGGTAACTTCTTGATTCGCCGGCTACAGCAAGTACGCTCAAGCAGAGGGTGCTGGCAAGGGCAATTAGACGCAGAAGGGGCAGATTTGGGATCATCGCGCGGAACTTCAGTTGATTATTTGACTATTTGTGGCTGCAGGACCTGTGCCTATGCTAAGGCACTATTTAGTGCTTGCATCCTCCCCCTGTGGGGAGGATGGAGGCCTGAGGTTGGCGTGACAGAATGGCAAAATAAGCATAAATAGAGATGCGGTGATCCCAATGACCCAATCAGTAAACGGCGCCGCCGCGCCCCGGGCCCAACAGCCGAGCCTGCCCTTCTGGCAGGTATGGAATGTCAGCCTCGGATTCCTGGGAGTGCAGTTTGGCTTCTCCCTGCAAAATGCGAATGCCAGCCGGATCTTGTCTGATTTGGGAGCGGATTTACACTCGCTGTCACTTTTCTGGATAGTGGCTCCGCTGATGGGGCTTATTGTGCAGCCTATCGTGGGCTCTGCTTCGGACCGTACCTGGAGCCGTTTTGGACGCCGCAATCCATATATCCTGTTTGGTGCTATTGCCGCAGCTCTAGGTATGGCGTTTATGCCCAATGCTGGAATTGTCGTAGCTCTGGTGGCGCCAATTTTGTTCGGCGGTGTAATGCTGGCACTAATGGATGCCGCCTTCAATGTCACCATGCAGCCTTTCCGCGCACTGGTGGCAGATATGGTGCCCTCAGAGCAGCGCACCTTGGGATATTCCATCCAATCCCTGCTGATTAATATCGGTGCCATTTTTGGCTCTATGCTTCCGTTTATCCTCACCAATGTTATCGGCCTGGAAAATACTGCCCGTGCCGGCGAAGTGGCCCCTTCGGTGATCTGGGCTTTTTATATAGGTGCAACAGTATTATTGGGTAGTGTGCTTTGGACAGTTGTGCGTACCAAGGAATACCCACCGGAGCAGTACAATGCTTATAAAGGCCTTGATGCGGCGCAGTTGCAAAAAGAGCGGGAACAGAAAGGGACACTTTTACAACGTTTGGGTGGCTTTTTCCGTTTGATGCTGAGTATGCCCCGCACTATGCGCCAGTTGGCCCTGGTGCAATTCTTCTCATGGTTCGCCCTGTTTATTATGTGGGTATACACAACCCCAGCGATTACCCAGCATGTTTGGGGAGTGGAAGCCAAGTGGTTTGATCCCGCCTACCTTGAAACTGTAAATGAAATTCCCACGCATATCGCTGCAGCTAAGGGTGCGGCGGGTGACTGGGTGGGCATTATCTTCGCCGCCTATTCACTGTTTGCTGCGTTGTTTTCGATTGTGTTGGCGAGGGTGGCCCAACTGCTGGGGCGCAGACTGACTTACTCACTATCTTTAGCTCTGGGAGGGTTGGGTTACATTGGGTTCTTGCTGTTTCAGGGTGGCGAGCCGATCGAGGTGAATCTGCTGATCACCCAGGTCTCTGTGCCCAGCGGTGCACTGGGCTTGCTACTGCCAATGATTGGTGTCGGTATTGCCTGGGCGGCAATTCTGGCAATGCCCTACGCGATCTTATCCGACTCCCTGCCGGCAGATAAAACCGGTGTGTATATGGGAATCTTTAATTTCACAATTGCTGCACCCCAGATAGTTTCTGCTTTGGTGGCGGGGCTGATCTTGAAGTCGGTGTTCGACAACCAGGCGATTTACATTATTGTTTTGGCCGGGGTGAGTATGCTGCTCGGTGCGGTATCAGTATTTTTTGTGCGGGAAACTGTAGAATCGGAAACTGAATTACGGGCTGGTACTACAGCTTAAATTAAATCTCTTTTTCCGCTAAAAAGCCCCTTATTCAGGGGCTTTTTTATTGGTGTTAGTCTATCTGAATGGATTGGCCAGAAACTCTGGGGGAGCCCCTGGATTTTGACAGTTTGGTGTCTGTCTACCTAGACTGGCTGAGTCTCACAGAAAATTACAATCTTCTATGTCCTTTTTTAATGTAATCGAACAAGCGCTAAAGATCTTTGCCGATTTTGTCTGGGGGCCACCGCTGCTTGTCTTGCTAGTTGGTGGCGGATTGGCATTACTGCTTTATTCTCGCGGCCGACCCTATCGTCATTTGGGGCACAGTATCGGGCTGTTAAGCGGTCGCTATGATGATCCAAATGATCCAGGCCAGGTAAATCATAGCCAGGCACTATCTACAGCACTTTCCGGTACTCTGGGGCTGGGCAATATTGCCGGTGTGGCCATTGCCATTACCGCCGGTGGGCCGGGGGCCATTTTTTGGATGTGGGTTACCGCTTTGGTGGGGGTGGCTACAAAATTCTATACCGCCACCCTCGCCGTGATGTTTCGTGGCAGTGATGCCAATGGGGAGTTGCAGGGTGGTCCCATGTATGTGATCCGTGAAGGTCTTGGTAAGCGCTGGATGCCACTGGCTGTTTTATTTGCTGTGGCCGGATTGTGCGGCATGTTGCCGGTATTTCAGTCCAACCAGACTACTCAATTATTGCGAGAGTCTTTCGCCGAACCGCTGGGCTGGGTAGCACCCGGTGGTTCTCTGTTGTTTGATTTTATTATTGGTTTATTAATCGCTATTGCCTCAGCGTACGTGATTGCCGGGCGAATCCAGCGCATTGGTAAATTCTCTGCGCGTATCGTACCAGGTATGGTGTTGTTCTACCTGGTGCTGACCTTGATGGTGATAGGCACTTTCTGGGAACAGGTTCCGGCCGCTTTCACGCTGATTTTTACTGACGCTTTTACTGGCCAGGCGGTGGCCGGCGGGGCCCTGGGGTCGGTGATAACCACTGGTGTCAGCCGGGGAGCCTTCTCCAATGAAGCGGGCATTGGCACAGAGTCGTTGGCCCATGGTGCGGCAAAAACCCGCGAGCCTGTACGCGAGGGGGTTGTCGCGATGCTGGGGCCGATTGTGGATACTCTGGTGATCTGTACCTGTACGGCCCTGGTTATTTTACTGACCGGTGCTTGGCAGCAGGGCGAGGAGGTGGCCGGGGTCACTTTGACCGCACAGGCATTTTCCCAAGTGTTCGGCCAGCTTGGCCCCCTCTTGTTGTTACTGATGGTATTACCTCTGGCCTTCAGTACTATCGTTACCTGCTGGTATTACGGCATGAAGTGCTATGTGTTTTTGTTTGGTGGTCGCTGGCAAGAGCTATATACGACGTTGTACATGGTGTTGATTGTGCTTGGAGCAGTGGCTTCGCTCAGTGCGGTTAACAACATTATTATCGGAATGTACGCGGTTATGGCAGTGCCCACTATGGTGTCTACTTTGCTCTTGGCAAAACATGTGAACAGCGCAGCCCACGATTACTTTACACGTATGAGTGTTGCGAAAACGGCGGTAGGCAGGGATTTAGTGCCCTAGTAAATTCACTTATCGAATAGAAAAAGGCGGACTAAATAGTCCGCCTTTTTCTCCCTTCCTGGCTCGTTCTCTAATTCCGTTGCAAAACGCTGTGACTGTTACTTCCTTAACCTTAAACTGTCCAGCTTAAGGTACCACCGAAACCTTGGTTCCCACGCGTGCATGACGATAGAAAGTTTTCGCCATATGCCACGGCAAGCGAATGCAGCCATGGGAGGCTGGGTATCCAGGCACATAACCGGCATGCATGGTGACGGGTCCGTTAATCCGCATCATGTAATCCATAGATGCCCCACGGAAGCGAGATCCGGCAGGTTTGCGATGGCGGCGCACATCTACATTACTGCGCAGTACATAGCCGCGGGGGCTTATATAGTGACCGTACAGGTTTGAACGGTGACTATATTTTTTCTCGGAAATACGGAAGTTGCCAGTAGGAGTGCGGTGGCCGGGTTTGCCAGTAGAGACAGGGGACATACCTGCCAAGCGTCCACCTCTATAGAAGTAGGCCATCTGGTCACTGAGGTCGATCACGATACGAGGTGTTCCCTGCACATGGGCTTTAAACCACATATGCCGACCATACCGTGGTTGCTCCCTTTGGTACCTGCCGTATCTTGAATATCCCCTTTGATTCCTACTATATCGCGAATGCCTCCTATAATCCCTTCTGTATCTATAATCCCGGCTATACCTGGAATGTCCGCCATAATGCCCTCCATGCCCCTGATGAGAGACATATCTGGAACCTTGTCGGGCGTAGGGGTTGGAATAATCCACGGCGTAGGCCAGTGGTGCCAATATTGCCGATCCCACAACTATCAGCGCGGCGGCAAATGAAGAGTTTTTACGTAAAGATCCCTGCACTTTTTGTAGGGGCGTTTTCCTTTCTATAGGAATGGTTTGATGATTTTGCAGCGAAGGTCGGTTATGCATTACACACCTCTCAATTGCCAGTGGGCTGTGCAAACAACCGCAGTTGTGAACAATACTGCTATCAACTCCAGAGCGAGAGACAAGTTCCCAATGTCTTGGGATATGACAGCAGTAGGTGGTTCCCCAGTGCAGATTACCGTTATAGCCAGCATTCTCTGCGGGAAGGGTTAGCAGTGATATTTGCCACTGCAGGTTCTGAGGATGTTAAGGTCGCCCTATGGGTGCAATCACATCAAAACGGAATAAGTGAGGACTTGGTTAGTTCTAAGCACTTGAGGGGAGAGTAAACTATTTATGAAAAAATATTTACGCAGGGGTAGGGAAGCCTCGGATAGTTATTTTACAAAAGTCCCTGGAAGTTTTATTTCAGGTGTCAGATTTATTTAGGATGTGATTGAAGATCTGCCGATTTTTGCCTCCTCAGAGGGAAGTAAAAAATATGAGCTGAGGTTTGTTGATGCGAAACACTACTTTGTGATTCCTTTTAAAATCTCGAAAGTAGGTTCTACTCTGCATACTATGCGGTGCCTGCCCGATAAGGCGCCAGAAGTAAGTGATTTACCTAAATGACGCATCTTCCACTTTCCCAATGAGTACTACGAGGAAAGTCTATGTAAATTTATGGTAGAAAGCTCGGTCGACATATCTCTGGAGCCGAAAGGAAATCATAGAAACTCTCTGGTTAGACTTGCCGATGAGATTGAGGCTCTGGATAAACAGATAACTTTTTGGATGTTGCTTGCCTATGGTGCAGCTGCTGTCTTCAATTCTATTGTCGGTGCCGGATTGGCTGCAAAAGGTTTAGTGTCAGGGTTCGGCAGCCTGGTGAACAAGTTTGGACTAGGCCTGGCGGGCGAAAAAATAGATGAAATCCAAACTAAAAGAGCCTTCATGCAAGCAGAGAAAACGTTGCTCGGCAGTTTTCTAAAGCTAGTACCCTTAAGATAGTGAACATTATTCTGCAAAAGTTAGAGCTGGTTAAATTTTTCTTTCTGGGAAAGGGTTGGGTCTAGAGGTTCTTTGATAGGGCTGTTTTGTAATTTCTTTGGATAATGTTTAGTGGTCATCTCCCGTTTTTTTTGACCTTGTAAACCAAATGGCTTGGTTGGCGTTTAGTTATCAGGTGGTGAAAAATTAATGGAGATAGCCATGATAAAAAATGCCTGCTTAAATATTATTTTTTTGATTAACATTGTGTGTATTTCTGGCTTTGTTAGTTTGAAAGCTAGTGCGATTGAGCATCATGAAGATATATCAAATAGCGAGATAGAACTCGGATTAAGTCTTCATCCAGATAACAGCCTGATGGTAAATGCCAGTATAGCAACGGTATCCAAAGCCAGAGTGGCTATCAGAGTAAAATCTGCTAATACTAAAAGGCGCAGAACCGGTTACAGTAACCTCGGCACCGAACACCATATAACTGTAGCGGGCTTGCGAGCAGATACCACTTACCGATTTACTGCAGTCGCTATATTTGAAACTGGAAAGGTGGTTAGCAGTGAAGAGGTGACATTTAAGACTGGCTCACTCCCCGTGGGCGCTCCAGCGATAAACGTCCTCGCCAGTACTGAGAGGAGTGAAGGGGGAATCACCATCTTTGCTCCAGCTTCTGATGAAAATAGTCGCTATTGGGGAATTGATGAAGAAGGAGAGGTGGTTTGGTACCTTCATGGTGATCTCCCTCTCGCGGGTGCTCCAGTGGCTCGTAATCTCGGTGATGGGAAGCTTTTACTATTGCTGGATCAAGAAGCGCGCATTGTGACATTAACCGGAGAAACATTAAAAACCTTCCCTCTGCCTTCCTACCACCACGATGCAGTTCTCCTGGACAGTGGAAACTTACTGGCGTTGACCTATGCTCGTGAAACTGTTGATGGTGTCCTCTTACAGGGGGATGTAATTGTGGAGGTAGATTCACAGGGAAATACAGTTTGGGAGTGGTCGGCATTTGATCATTTGGATACCAACCGATTTCCCGGAGCGCTGGCCAGTCGTGTGCTGGGTAATGGAGCTACCGACTGGACCCATTCCAATGCCTTGTTTCACATAGCCGAAGATGATTCGATTTTGCTTTCCAGCCGGTCTCAAAGCTGGGTTATCAATATCGATCACCAGAGCGGTGACGTTCGCTGGATTATGGGATCTAACACAGAAGTCTCTGGAGATCTGGCCAATAAGTTTTTCGATCTAAACCATGGTTCCTGGATGGCATCGCAGCATGCGGTAACAATAACGAATAGTGGTGAGGTTCTTATCTATGACAATAGAAATGAAGCCGAACTGAGTGGCAATATCTATAATAGTCGCGCGGTCAAGTTTGCGCTGGATACCAGTACGATGGCCGCTGAGCAAAGCTGGGAATATATTGCCCCTAAATATACGCAATCCCTGGGAGATGTAGATGAGCTTGCTGGGGGGAATATCCTGGTCTGTGCAGGAGGTCCCTCAGATGTGAGTACAGGCGGTGACCGAAATGCTCATTTAGTGGAAGTTACTGCTGATGAAGGAGCACCTATTACTTGGGAAGTGGAAATTGAAAACACATTAATTTATCGCGCAGAGCGCATAACCTGGGGTGAGCTCTTAGGGCGCACTGACAGCGAGCCGTAAAAAAACCTAGGGTGATAGCAGGAAAGGCCTCAGTGTTATCAATTGAGGTCTTTCTCGCCTGGATTCAATCTTTTTATTCTTCAGTGTACTTCTCGATTCTTGCTTCCATTGCTAAAAGAGGAGACAGCTGAGGTAGTATATTTTTCAAATGGTCTGTACCCCAATGCTGCTGCTCAGCTTCCTCGGATTCCCATAATTCAAGAGTTGTAAATACATTGCTTTGATCCATTGCGGGTAGGATTTTGTAGTATAGACAGCCGGATTCTTCTTCAGATTTACGCGCCAGTTCCGCTAATAGTACGGATGCCTGGGATACCTTTTCCGGCCGGACCGTAACTTTAGCCATTACGTATAAGTTAGCCATTATTTCTTCTCCAAATATTTAAATTACGCTTGGGAGGTTATGAGGTACGTTTAACTACTAACAACACACCGACGACCATCATAGCCAGCCCGATTAGACGTTTAGTATCCAGGCTAGACTGCTGTGCTCCAAAAAAACCAAAGTGGTCGATGACACTAATGGCGAGCAGCTGCCCGAGAAGAACGAAAGATACCGCGTTGCCCACACCGTACTTCGGTGAAACCCAGGTCACACTCAATATATAAAATGCCACCAAAATCCCGCCGAGGTAGAAATACCAAGAAATACCTTTCTGAAAAATCTCGCTGGGCAGCCCTTCTGTTTTTAATAGGTAGGCCGCGGAAATTGTCAGCCCAACAAAAAACAGCAGAGTAGTTGCCAGGGCCGAACTACCGAGCTTAACGCCGAGGCCGCTGTTTAGAGTTGCCATTACCGGTATGCCAATGCCTGCCAGGAGCATTAAGGACGGGTAAATAATCGCATTTTGCATTGTGGTACCTCTACGCAGAATAGCGGGCCTGCCTTTGCAAACCAGGCCCGCAGCTCAATTAGCTGGCAAGCTGCTTGGCAATGGCCAGGCCTACGCCGTGTGCGCTGGCCGGGTTCTGGCCAGTGATCACGCGTCCATCCTCAATAACAAATTCCTGCCAGGGTTGAACTTTGCTATAACGTGCCGCAACTCTGGCCAGAGATTCCTCCAGCAGAAAGGGAATGTCATTGATGGTGCCGAAGTCAATTTCTTCTTCGCGGGTGAAAGCAGTTACCGACTTGCTTGCCAGCAGTTTTTCCCCGTTGCTCAATGTGATGGGCAGGAGGCCTGCAGGGCCATGGCATACAGCAGCCAAGATACCGCCGTTCTCGTAGTGCTCAGCACTCAAGTTGGCAAAATCCTCATTGGTCGCCAAGTCCGATAGAAGACCAAACCCCCCAGGGTAAAAGACTGCATCATAATCGGCAATGTTCAGCTGTCCTACCGGAATAGTATTGTTAATGCGGTTTTGGAAGTCCTCACTATTCAGCACCTTCTGGTTAACGTCATCGCCTTCAATATCAGTGCCATACAGCGGGGCCTTACCACCCTTAATGGAGGCAATATCGTAGTCAATTCCACTTTCCATAAATACATGAATGGCGTGGGTCAGTTCTGGGGAGTAAGTGCCATTTGCTTGGTCAGTCTTGCCCAGAGTTGCGTGATTAGTGACTGGGATAAGTACTTTTTTCATGATTCCGTCCTCTGTTGGTGAGTAATCAGTGGGAACGGATTGTAGATTGTCCTTATTTTGATGATAATATACTCATTTAGTTAAATACTTTTGCTGTTTGGCAATAATCCGTGGATAGTGAGCTATGGAGAACTTTGACGGCGTGGTCGAATTTGTTGCTGTTGCGGAATGCCAGGGATTTTCTGCTGCGGCTAAGCAGCTGGGATGCAGTACCAGCCATGTAAGTAGACAAGTATCACGGCTGGAAGAGCGCCTGGGGTGCGCATTAATGGCGCGTACGACTCGCCTTGTTAGTCTGACCCAGGCCGGAGCAGTGTATTACCAGCGTTGTAAGGATCTGGTTGTTGGTCTGCAGCAAGCCAATGAGCAAGTAAGCCAGCAACAATTTCAGCTTAGTGGCACCCTCAGGGTGAGCTGTGCTGGTATTTTTGCCGAGCAATATGTTGCCCCAGTTTTAATGGACTTCGGCCTAGAGCACCCTGAGCTGAAAGTTGATATGGATTTCAATAGCCGGATGGTCAACCTGGTTGAGGAGGGGATCAACTTCGCGATCCGCTATGGGCGCCTGGAAGACTCCGGCCTGGTCGCAAGAAAGCTTGCGGATCGCCATATGATGGCTGTTGCCAGTCACGATTACCTTGAGGAAAACGGCACTCCCGAGCATCCTACTCAGTTAAAGGCACATAGCTGCATCGTTGCCAATAATGATCAATGGGTGTTCGATATGGAGGGCGAGCAGCAAACCATTAAGGTCAGTGGCCGTTGGAGAAGTAATAATGCCCATGCTGTTGTCCATGCCTGTGAACGGGGCCTGGGGGTCGCTTATATGCCTAAGAGCAGTTTTTCTGGATCTATCAAGCAAGGCTTGTTGAAGCCGATTTTAGAACCCTTCTGGAGCCGGGGGGCAAGTAGTTGGATTGTATATCAGAATCGTCGATTTCTACCGCTTCGTGCACGGATGGCAATTGATTATTTGGTGGAATATTTTTCCGACTGGGGGGAATAGGCATGAGCGAAAAATTTTTATGTGTTTCTTTCTCTAACCAATAATCAGGAGGTCAGCATGAATAATGTACTCGCACAACTACCTGAAGATACTTCTATGGAGCACTTTTCAGATATTATAAAATCAGAGAATGTGCGTATTGAAAGAATTGTATCCTATGGGCAATCCTCTCCAGAGCATGGCTGGTATAATCAAGAGGAGCACGAATGGGTAATGGTGCTGTCAGGATATGGAATCATTGAGTTTGAGTCTGGGGAAGTTATGCGTTTGGAATCGGGAGATTTTCTGAATATTCAGGCGGGAAGGAAGCACCGTGTTGTCACAACTTCTGCGGATGAAGCAACAATTTGGCTTGCCGTATTCTATAGGCAAAAAGACTATTGACTCACAGAGTCGATCAAAATTATCCCCCAACAGGGCGCTCAATATTATTCGACCAGGCCCGGCGCTCAATAACTGGTAAAGCTCATCTTTTTCCCTGCATAAACCAATCTGGTGGTATCCAGGTATCTTCCATATGCTTATTGCCCCACCGGGCTATTTCTTGAAGTGCTGGCAGAAGATCTTTGCCCTTTTCAGTCAGTAGATACCGGTAGCGCTTAGGTTTATTTTGATATAAGGATTTTTTGACGATATTCTCAGCCTCTAGCATTTTCAACCTCTCTGCTAGTCGGTTTGTCGGAATCCTTTCCGGAGAACTGGCCAATTCAGAATATGTTTCTTCCCCACAAATCAAATCCCTGAGTATGACCAGGGTCCATTTGTCGCCAAATACATCCAGTCCATTTACTATGGGACATCTGGAACGTAAAAACTTCTTGTGAGGACTCACGATAGCTCCATTCAACTTAATGTTTGAATGGTAATCTAGTAACTTGCAAAATTGAAGTTAGGTTTGTAGGCTTTTAATACTTCAATATCGCAACTTAATTATAGAGGGGCAGATGTCCAACTTGTCAGGGGCTTGCTTGTGTGGCGCTGTAAGCTACACATGTGAAAGTGAAGCAATTATGGCCGGGCACTGCCAGTGTACGGACTGCCAGAAAATTAGTGGTGCCGGGCATATAGCTAATATTGCTGTGCATAAAGGCAGTATTCGTATATCAGGAAGGCTTATGTTCCATGAAAAGCGTGCAGAAAGTGGAAACCTTGTCAAAAGAGGCTTTTGCCCATCATGCGGCTGTCATATCTACGCCGAAAATAGCGGCATGCCACAACTCGAGTTTTTAAGGGCTGGAAGCCTGCATAACTTGGAGCAATTTTCTCCATCCATGGTAGTGTATGCAGGCAGTGGTGCTTCCTGGGATTATATGGACCCAAAGCTTCCTAAGTTTGAAAAGATGCCTGAACTTTGAATTCTATTGAAGGAAAACTAAGAACCCCTAAATATTGACTGAGAAATATTCAAATGAGAGTCATGACCTGCAAGCAGTTGGGTGGTGCCTGTGATTTAGAGTTTCGTGCCAGTACTTTTGAAGAATTGGCTGAAATGAGCAAGCAACATGGTGTTGAGATGTATCAAAGGCAAGATGCTGCCCATCTGCAAGCTATGCGACAAATGCAGGACTTAATGAGAAACCCCAAGGCAATGCAAGAGTGGTATGATTCCAAGAAGAGGGAGTTTGAAGCGCTTCCTGACAGCTGATCAAGTAAAATTATATAAACAGCATTGCAGTTGAATTATTATGACTGAGATTTTTTCTTTTTATAAATTTTATAAGAATATACTAAAAAGAGGGAAGGAAAGAATACACTGTGCTCGGGACCGCATGAGGCATGGATGCCGATTACGAGCTTACAGGGATGTATTCACAGCGCGTCTCGAGTGCAGTGTATTCTTTCCTTCTGACCCGGTAGTAGCTTTATGAGAAAATACTTTGGTTTGATTGTTCTGTTTCTTGGTTTCTGTTCAGTAAATGCTGTCGGGGCTGAAAGATCACCGATTGTTATTGGGGATAAATTGCAATTTTCATCGAAAATCCTTGGTGAAAATCGGAGTTTAAATATCTATCTTCCCTCGAGTTATACGAAGATGGAAGATAAAAAATATCCGGTAATCTACCTTCTTGATGGATCTATGGGGGAGGATTTTATTCATATTGCAGGGCTAGTACAGTTTGGTTCCTTCCCTTGGATCAATATGCTATCAGAATCGATCTTGGTGGGGATTGCCAATGTAGATAGAAAACGCGACTTTACTTTTCCTTCCAAAGTCGCTAGAGATCGTAAGGAGTTTCCCTCCTCTGGTGGTTCAGAAAAGTTTATCGAAGCTCTTGAAAAGGAAATACGCCCCCTTATAGAGAGCGAATATCGAGTTAATGGTGAATCAACTCTGATTGGTCAGTCACTTGGTGGGCTGCTCGCTACTGAAATCCTGTTTAAGCGTGCGGGCCTCTTTAATCATTATATTATTATTAGCCCTAGTCTTTGGTGGAGTGGAGAGTCTCTGTTGACAGATCTTCCTGAAGATTGTTGTGATGCCAAATCAGTATATATTGGTGTTGGAAAGGAAGGAGAAGTGATGGAACGGCTAGCTAACAGACTATTTAGTAAATTAAATACAGAAAAAAATAAGGGTGAAGTGCACTTCGGTTATTTTGAAGAGCTGGGTCACGGTGACACTTTGCATCTCGCTGTCTATGATGCTTTTGATCGAATTTTCTCCGCAGGTCGAGTTGAGAACAAGTCAGAAAACTGAATTATTCAGATTCCTCCATTGAAGGTGACACGTTAAAAATCTCGATATGGGGTATATGAATATTCACTTACTTCTTTTTGGGGAGGCGGCAAGCCCCTCTTGAATGTCCTGTTTATTCAGGCTGTGATATTTTTTTTTGATTTCATCAATATCTACTGATGGCTTGGGAAAGGCCATTTTCAGTGCCTCCATAGTATCGGCAACAATGCTGGCTACAGCCAGGTTGCGGAACCACTTATGATTGGCAGGGATCACAAACCAAGGTGCATATATAGTGCTGCATTTATTTAGGGCGTCTTCAAAAGCACTGGTATAATCCTCCCAGTATCCAGCTTCAATATAATCACTTTCACTGATTTTCCAGTGCCTGGTTGGATCATCAATGCGCTGCTTAAAGCGCTTGAGCTGTTCATCGGCATCAATATGCAAGAAAAATTTCAGGATAAGGGTACCACGGTCAGAGAGTAGCTTTTCAAAGTTGTTGATATGTTCATAGCGCTCACTCCAGACACTTTTGGGTACCATATTGTGAACCCGCTGGACCAGCACATCTTCGTAGTGGGAGCGATTATAAATCGCCACGTGCCCCTGGGCAGGAGCCACTTTATGGCAGCGCCACAGAAAATCGTGGGCGGCCTCTTCTTTTGAGGGTTGTTTAAAGCTGGTAACGCTACATCCCTGAGGATTCATAGCGCCGAGTACATGATTGATAGTACCATCTTTGCCGGCAGCATCACGGCCCTGAAGGCAGATTAGTAGTGAATGTTTCTGTTCAGCGTACATCAGATACTGCTGTGCACGGATTCGTGCATCCAGCTCTTTAATAACCGGTGTGGCTTCTTTGCGCTTGTTATAGCAATCTTTGAAGCTGGGATCTATTTTATCCAGGCAAATTTTGCTACCAGGTTTTACTCGAAAATCTTCAAAGCAGTTCACCGTTGTCACCCTTTGAAAGTTAAATCAACTTTTCAGTGGATTTCCTATATATCCTGTAGGCGGCGATAGAGTAGTTTCTTTACCAGGTCGAGTATAAACATCCACAGGATCATATAGAGCCATACCAGGCCGATAATATGCCAGGGAATAGCCGGAACCAGCCAGCCGAAGCCGCACATTAGTACAGTGAGAATTTGGGTACCGACAATGGCAAAAAACAGCTTCAAGGCAGGTAGTGGCCTCGTATAAAAAGCAGCACGGGAGCGAACAACAAATAATAATAAGTGACCGCCGGCGACAATCTGTAAAAAAATAATAGTTTGTATTTGTTCCTTATTAATAGGTGTCCAGGCTTGCCATTGACCGTTTTGCAGCCATTCCATGCCGATCAACAGTAGCCCCATTGTTTGAGCGATAGAGAAAATCCCTATAATCGTAGAGCCCAGCAGTAAATCGCGCATTTCCCAGTGCACCGGCTCTTTGGGCAGTAATGTATTGTCATAGGCGATGGTCATAATAGGAATATCATCCAGCAGCGCAACCAGGACGATCATCACCGGTGTCAAGGGCGAGAAGCCAAATAGAATAGTGGCGAAGACCACAACCACCATAATATCCAAGGTCATTGAAACTCGAAAAAGCACATAATTGATAATGCGTTCAAATATTTTTCGTGCTTCATCAATAGCATCTACAACGGTAGAGAGGCCAGGGGCGGTGAGAATAATAGCGGCTGCAGCGCGAGCAGCATCTGTGGCACCACTAACGGCAATTCCGCAGTCGGCCTGTTTCAGTGCCGGTGCATCGTTTACACCATCTCCGGTCATGGCTACCTGGTGGCCCCGCCCTTGAAGTGCCTTGACAATGGCGTATTTATGTTCGGGAAATACCCTGCCAAATCCATCGGCTCGTTCGACACAATCGACCACTTTATTTGGCAGGTGGTCCATATCTTCTGATTGGTCGAAAACATTGTCCGCGGCAAAGATATTCTGACCTATACCCACTTGAGCAGCGATTTCCTTCCCAATAGCAACATCGTCTCCGGTGATCATTTTCACTTGCAGGCCATGCTCGCGTGCGCGGCTAATTGTCTGCTTGGAGTCATCCCTTGGAGGGTCTTCCAGAGAAAGTATTCCAAGCAAAGACCAGCTACTCCCACCCTCGCTCCGTGCCACACCCAGGGAGCGGAGGCCACGAGTTGCAAGTTCCTGAACGCAGGATTTGGCTTTTTCCGCGCTATGACCGCTGATTTTGCACAGTGCCATTACAGCTTGAGGCGCTCCCTTACAAAATGACAAGGTATTACCTTGACGGTCAATGACTTCGGCTTGGGCGCGTTTGGTAACTGGGTCAAAAGGAGTAAATTCCTTGAGCTTAAATTTATTGATTTGGCTTTTATCTTTGAGCCCGGCGAAAATTGCCTGGTCTATAGGATCGCTGGAGCCGGGCTCAGAGGCGAGGGCAGCGGCTAGAATAAGTTCAGTGTTGTCTTTGGCTCCGAATAGTTTCGGGTCATGTAGGCTTAGCTGGTTCTTGGTAAGGGTACCGGTTTTATCAGAGCAAAGAATATCCACTCCAGCCAGCTCTTCAATGGACTCAAGCCGTGACACTATGGCTTTTTTCCGGGATAGTGCCAGGGCACCGAGGGCATTGGTGACTGTGATTACCGACGGCATAGCTACCGGGATTGAAGCGATCAACAGCACCAGTACTGTACGCAGAATATTAATAATATCTGACCAGTGCCAGCTGGGTGCTATGACAATATCGCGGTATAGCTGGGTGCCGACCAGCAACAGCGCCAGTACCAAGCAGAGTACAATAAGAAAGTCGCCGATATGGGTTACGGCCTTTTGTGAGTGAGATGCTCCCTGTCCGGCACCAGCTACTAATTTTGCGGTGCGTCCAAAAAAAGTATTGCGACCAGTACCAATAGTGACCGCAGTCATTTCTCCGCGTTTGGCGATACTACTGGAGTAGCCAATATCTCCAATCTTTTTACTTGCTGGTAAGGATTCACCGGTAAGTGCGGCTTGGTCAATACTGATAGATTTTCCATCGATAAAACGTACATCTGCAGGTACTACCTGGCCAAGTTTAATGCGAACAATATCGCCGGGAACTACATCGGCTGCGGCAACAATTTGGAACTTTCCATCTCTTAGCACTTCTGCCTGCGGAGCCATACTGGCTTTCAGTGCTGCGAGTGCGTTGGAGGCCTTATGCTCCTGCCAGAACCCTGCTACGGCGTTATATAGGAGCAAGGCCATAATGATGGCAAAGTCAGGCCAGTGGCCGATAAGCGCAGATAGCAGGGCGGCAGCTTCGATCATCCAGGGAATGGGCCCCCAGAAAAAGCGAAGGAACTTGAGCAGCGCGCTCTGCTCTTTTTCTTGGATACTATTGGGGCCGTATCGCTCAAGACGTGTTTTGGCTTCGGCCTGGGTTAGTCCCTTGGGAGAGGTTTGCAGGGCTGAATAGACGGCTGTTAGATCTGCCTTTTGCAGGTCTATTTGGCCGCTCCCGGATTCTGCTTCCGGGGTGTCGCTTCTTTCTGACTCAGGCTCGGATATTGGCACGGGTCTATTCCATTTAGTCGTGAGATTTGTGCTTGGAGGCCGTGCGAAAAGTAAATGGCTAAATAATGGGCTTGCCTAAGTACTTAATTTAGCAGCCTGGGTTGGGGAAAATGTTGCGAGAACTGACTGCAGGATTTTGCCAAAGAAAAATTCTCATGCAGTTGCCCTTTTCGAGCTTTACAAACTAAAAAAGCCGGCACCAGGCCGGCAAGGAAGTAGACGTCGGAAGGATAAGATGACGTTGCAGAGACACAGAAGAACACACTTTTCCCTGGGAGAGGTGGAGAGGATTTTCCTGAATTTTCAGCCCGCAGCTATAGCCGCTTTATGGGGAGTTAATTTATTTGACATAGGCTTTTGCTTACGAGTTTTTGCGATGCAGAATACAGGCTCCGGCTGGAGCCAGGGTGATCACAGCCCCCCCGTGTTGGTTTTTAAATAGCTTTGGGGTGATTTCTTTGGCGCTGATAAACTCTGAGGGGAGGGTATATTGCTCATTGTTTTTTCCCAGGTTCAGGATGACTAGGAATTCCTCATCTGCAGTACGGCGGATGAATACCATCAAATCGTTACTGGTATTGATCACTTCCTGTTGAGCTGTTGCCAGGCTCACCGGCAACGCGCGATGCCACTCGATCAGAGAGCGGAACTGGTTGAGCATGGAATGCTGGCTGTCTTCCTGCACACTGACGGCAAGATTTTGATGTTCCTGGGAAACCGGCAGCCACGGTTTATTTGTGGAAAAACCTGCATTTTTTTCTGCTTGCACCCAGGGCATTGGCGTACGGCAGCCATCGCGGCCTTTGAACTCAGGCCAGAGATTGATGCCATAGGGATCAACCAGGTCCTCAAATGCGATATCCGCTTCGGGTAAGCCAAGCTCCTCGCCCTGGTATAGGCACACACTGCCGCGTAGGGTTAATTGCATAAGAAGGAACAGGGGGGCGCGAGTCTGCGCCAATTCAGCACTAAAACCTTTGTTCCAGCGTGTAATTGATCGGGGCACATCGTGGTTGCTGATGGACCAGCAGGGCCAGCCTCTTTCGATCACCTCACGGTTCTTCTCCAGTGTTTCACGCAGGAATTCGGCGCTGCAATCTTCGGTTAGCAGATCGAAGGAGTAAGCCATATTCAAGCGATTTTCCGTGGTGTAATCGGTCATGATTTTGTGGGTGTTGTCGTCACCCACTTCACCCACGGTTACTGTGTCTGGGTATTGCTCCATTAGCTGGCGCACACGCTGCAAAAACACCAGGTTTTCCGGCTGGGATTTATCATTTTTGTGCCATTGGTAATCGTAGAGATTTACCGGTGGCAAGCCTTTTTCATCCAGCCTTAGAGGGCGTGCTGGATTATCAGCAAGCGCCTGTTGGTGGAAAATAAAATTCACGGCGTCCAAGCGAAAACCATCCACTCCGCGGTCCAGCCAAAACTTCATATCGGCCAGGAGTTGCTCCTGCACCTCGGGGTTGTGCACATTGAGATCCGGTTGTTCCTTGAGAAAATTGGCCAGGTAGTACTGGCGACGACGGGTGCACCAGCGCCAGGAACCACCGCCAAAAACGGATACCCAGTTATTTGGTGGATTGCCATCGGCTTTTGGATCTTGCCATATATACCAGTCCGCTTTGGAGTTATCGCGACTGGAGCGACTCTGCTCAAACCAGGGGTGCTGGTCTGAAGTGTGGCTCAGAATCTGGTCGATAATAATTTTCAGTCCGCGCTCGTGTGCGGCCTCAATAAGTCGGTCAAAATCCTGCAGCTGGCCAAAAATAGGATCGACATCGCGATAGTCAGCCACGTCATAGCCGAAATCCACCATTGGGGATTTGAAGAAGGGAGAAATCCAAATGGCATCTACACCGAGGGATTTCACGTAATCCAGCTTTTGTATAATACCGGGAAGATCACCGATACCATCGCCATTGGAATCACAGAAGCTGCGAGGATAAATCTGGTAAATAACACTGTTGCGCCACCACTCGGTGCTGTTGCCGCTCATGGATTACTGCCTTTTTTCATTATTCGAAGTGTGAGGCTTGCCCACACTGGAAGGATGCGCTGAGTATGGAGTAGCGTACAGCGGGCTACCTCCTCCCCGCCCAGGGGGGAGGGGCTGAGAATTGTGGTGCATTGGGGGAGAGCGATTGCAAACAACACCAAAATACGACTCACCCAAGGTGTGTCGCCATATTATAGTGAGTTAAAAGGCGTATTGGTGCGGCACATCCCTGTGCCCAAGCGCGGCTCGGAAGTGGCGCCTGGTGTGTTTAAGGTCGGTCCTGCACCGAACGCAGCATCTGCTCGGCCAAGGCGATGGCCTCTTGGCGGTCCTTCACATCCAACTTTTGGTAAAGACTGCGGATATGGGTCTTAATGGTACTGGGTGCCACTTTGAAGTGGCGGGCAATGCGCTCGTTCGACAGCCCAGAGTGAATAGCGTTAAGCACCTGCCACTCCCTGGGGGTCAGCGGTGAGTGACGCAGAAAATCCGGCACCGCATCGCTGGCCAGAATCTCCCGGATGATGGTGTCGTCCAGTTCTATGCGAATACCGCCATCCAGTTCCGGCTGCTGCTGAGTTATCCGAATCAGTTCCTGAGCTTTATTGGATTCAGCCTCATCAAGTCCGTACTCCAGGGCGGCTTTGAGAATGACGATCAGGGGTTTGCCGATTTGCAGGAAGCTGGCGCGGAATTCCCAGCCTGCGGCCAGTTGCAGGGCCTCGGCAATTGCCTCAACAGATTCATCGTGTTGTTTGCGTAACCACAGCAGGTGTGATTCGAGTACGCGATTGCGTAGGCGGTCGGTTACCAAGCCACATTCCCTGGCCACTTGCTGCAAGCGGCTCAGCAAGCGGTTGGCATCGGACCAGCGGTGTAGATCGATCAATGCGCGTACATGGTTGCGCCCATGGCATTGTTCAAAATGATTGCTGGGTCTGTCCGCCACTGGAGCGGTCTGCTCCAGCCAGGTGGCGATGGCGTTCTGGTTACCGAGGGCGCGCCAGGTTCGAATGCGGGTAGCGTCTGCATTGGCAACCCAGTCGCGGTGGTAGCGTTCGCCGGACAGGAGGCGCCCGATGCGATCGAGCCATTCCTGCGATTCTTCTTTTTCACCACGTGCCTGGGCGATTTTCAGTAACAGCGTATATTCCGGCAATAGCCAGTGCTCACCTACTTTGCGATTGATCTGCATACCGCGGCGGGCGGAGCGTTCAGCGCCCTCCAGGTCGCCTCGCTCCCACTGCAGCTGACCGCGCAACCTGCAGACAAATTCGGAAATCGGCAGAGTCGAGAGGTGGTGCTTCTGCACCAGGTTGTACACTTTTTCCTGCAGCGAGGCGGATTTCTTTAAAAGGCCCTGGGCAAAAGCGATCTCGGTTTGCTGGCAGATGGCCCAGGCGGCGCTGGGAATATCTTTCTCGGCAACAGCCAGGGCTTCCACTTCCTGCATATGGGCGCTGGCTTGTTCCAAGGCACCGAGGCAAAAGCTGGTTTCCCCGGTGACTAGCAATGCGGAAATTCGCTCTCCCAGTTGTTCACTGCGCAATAACCCCAGAGCTTCCTCGGCATACTCCTTGGCTTGCAGGGTCTGGCCGCGGGCGATGGCGACCTGAGCGCGCATAGTTGCGAATGCGCCCTCGTACAGGCGCCACTGCTGCGGGTCCTGGCGTTGCAGCTGGCTCTCGGCGGCAGCCAGGTATTTCTCGCACTGATCGTATTCGAAATTCTCCCTTGCCATCTTCGCAGATAACAGGGTGAAGCGCGCGCTGTGCTGCAGCTCCTCAGCTCCCAGCCACTCCAGGCAATCCCGTAACAAACGGGACTGGCCGCCGCGCAGCAGGAGTTCCCCCTGCTCATTCAGCAGTTGGTGTAAACGTTCACGGTCTCCGCCGGCGAGAGCGTGGCGCAGGGCTTCCACCGGTTGGCTCAATTCTTGCCAAGAGTCACAGGCGATACTGTGCAGCTCCAGCAACTGGTTTCGATCGTTCAGCTGGCGCTGTAGGAAGCGTGCGAATACCGGATGGAAGCGAAACCATTGATGGCTAGAATCCTGTGCTTGCAGGAAGAGACCGCGCCGCGCGGCCTCTTCCAGTAGCTGTTGGCCGTCTTCACGGCCGCTCAGGCGCTCCGCCAGCTGGCCGTTTACGCGGGTCAGAATTGAGGTGCGTGCAAGCAGCTCGCGCAGCTGCGGCTCCAGCTGCTCTAATACTTCTTCTGCGAGATAGTCGAGGATATGGCTGTGGCCCTGTTCCAGCTCCGCCAGATAGCGGTCCACTTCCCTGCGGTTGCGTACTGAGAGGGTGAACAGCTGTACCGCTGGTGGCCAGCCTTCACTCAAATGGTGCAGTTGGGCGGCGCGGTCAACATCCAGGGTAAATGGCAGACGTTGTTTGAGGAACTGGGCAATTTCCTCGGTGTTGAGAGCCAGGCTATCGCTACCCAGTTCCAACAGGCGCCCCTGTACTCGTAAGGTGGCCAAACCCAGGGGAGGTTGGCTGCGGCTGGTGAGGGCTATACCGACACCGGCTGGTGCGTGACGCAGGAGAAAACAGGTAGTGTCGTGTACAGCCTGGTTATCAATCTGGTGATAGTCGTCCAGCACAATACGCAGTTCACTGGGCAGGCCCCGCAACTCGGCTAGCAAATGGCTGATAGTAGTAGTCGGATCTGGGCATTGGGGTGCTGCCAATAGCTGAAGAGTCTGCGGCACACCATTGCCTGTAGCGCGGTGCACACTCTCTACCAGATAGCGGCAGAACTGACTCGGCTCATTGTCGCTGGAGTCGAGGGTATACCAGGCCACGGGATTATCCTGGCTCGCGGCCCAGGAGGTGACCAGAGTCGTTTTGCCATAACCCGCGGGCGCGGTGATTAGAAGGAGCTGGTCGCTATGGCAGTCGTTGAGTAGCGACAGCAGGCGCGGACGTACCAGGGCGTGCTCGGGGCAGTCCGGAAGGCTGTATTTAGAGGTTAATAGCATCGCAGCGGGCGAGTTTGTTTTAAGCGTCTGATTTTTATACAAAAGATATTATGCACCAGGAGAGCGCTAATGTGACAGCTTGGGGCGGGGGTAAAATTGGTAGACTTGTCTCGAATAAGGGTGGCGCGGGCTTCGCTTTGGGCAGTATATTAGTGACCGGATCAAATCAGTCATACCGATCCAAAGGGTGGTCGCCGACAGAGACACCTCCCTGTGCCCCAATCCGACGATCAAACAGGAACTGCCAGTGATTCTGAATCGCCGTTTAATCCCGGCAATTCACCAGTTCTCCCGGCCAGCTGTACTGCCGATACACATGAAACTTTTTACGCGGTAGATTCAGTTTGGATCATTGATAGTGCGCTGAGAGATATGGGCGCCACTTCGACAATAAGACAATAATAAGAAGAGGCAACTATGAAAGATATTGTGGTCCTGGCCGCTACAAGCGTAGGGCAGAGGGGGTTTACGCAGCCGCTGTTTTCGGCGTTGGAGGCTGAGCTGGGGGAGGACTGGCAGCGCCTTTATTGCGATACGCTGACTCCAGTGGAGTCTTTGCAGGGCAATATTGAGCGGGTATTCCAGGGCATGCGCAAAAGTGAGATCGACTGTCTGCGAGCGCGTAAATTCCTGCTTTGCAGTATGGCTCAGGGCGCTGCTCAGATGGGAGATATACAGCAGCGCGATGGAATTTATGAAAAAAACCAGAGAGCAATATATCGTACGCTCCAAAATGCCGCTGTGGCAGCTGGTGAACGCACTCCGGTGGTGTTGCTGAGCCACTCATTAGCTTGTCTCAATTTTTCCAACTATCTCTGGGATGCCCAACGCTCCAATGTCAGCCACGGTATTTGGCGCGATGGAGGGCCAGGCGATGTTCGCAAGGGCTCTGCCCGCGAGCGCTTCCTGCGCCTGAAAACCCTGAGTCATTGGTATACGCTGGGTCCCAGCCTACCGCTCTGGTGTGCCGGTAGGGCGCGTGAACAGATCCAGGCGGTAACGGCGGATTCCCGTGGCTACCGCTTCCGTTGGAAGAACTTCTATCATCCAGATGACCTGTTTGGCTGGCCCCTAAAACCCCTCGGCCCCACCTACAACCAAGCAGTATTTCGGGATTACGAAACCTCTGAGCTCAGCGGCCATCATAGAAGTGGTGCTATATCGCAATTGCTGCCCCTCGAAGACTACTGGCGCAGTGAATTGGTAATAGAACAGCTACTTGAGGACTTACGCAGCCTGCTAAAAAACGGTAACCGTGGAAGTTCTGCTGCGGCGCAGCGATCTCAGCGAGCAGTCGCGGTATAATTGCGGATTCCCGCAACTGTTCCCATAAAGGATAGGTCTCGCCTATGTCGCTGCAATTTCATTCGGTCCCGGTTACTCCCTTTCAGCAGAACTGTACGCTGCTTTGGTGTGAAGACAGCAAGCGTGCAGCAGTAGTGGACCCGGGTGGTGACATCGACAAGATCCTCGCCGCTGTAGAGGAGCGTGGCCTCAAGCTGGAGAAGATACTCCTCACCCACGGTCATTTGGATCATGTTGGGGGCACAGCAGCTCTGTCCAAGCAGCTGCAACTACCTGTTGAGGGGCCGCATCAAGACGATAATTTTTGGATAGAACAGCTGCCGGTACAGGCACAGATGTTCGGTTTCCCCGCAGTGGAAGTCTTTACTCCAAACCGTTGGCTGGAGCAGGGCGATACCGTTAGCGTCGGCGATGAAGAGCTGGAAGTACATCACTGTCCTGGTCATACACCGGGTCACGTGGTGTTTTTTCACCGTCAGAGTAAGCTGGCTTTGGTGGGCGATGTGCTATTTGCTGGATCTATAGGGCGAACCGATTTTCCCCAGGGAGACCACGATACTCTGATCCGCTCGATAAAAAAGCGCCTCTGGCCGCTCGGTGATGAAGTGCGATTTGTACCGGGTCACGGCCCCATGTCTACATTCGGTCAGGAACGCCAAACCAACCCATTTGTGGCAGATAAGCGTTTCGGCTGATTTTTTTAGCGGGAGAACAATAACTAATACGGGAGGCCGCCCCCATGTTTGCGAGACTGAATGTAACCCTGCTGATTTTTGCTGTTGTATTAAGTGGTTGTGCGGTGATTTCCGAAGACGAGTGTCGCTCTGGCCTCTGGTATGAGCGCGGTGTCCAAGATGGTGCCCGCGGGCGCTCTCAGTCTCTGGTGCAGGATTTAGCACAGGAATGTCAGAGCTACGAAATTTACGTAGACAATGAGGCCTGGTTGCGCGGTCACGAGGAGGGAGTGGAGCAATTCTGTACCCCAGATAACGGCTATCAACAAGGGCGCCGGGGACGTAGTTACGAAGGGGTGTGTACTGGCCCCACCGCTGACCTCTTTGAGGAGAATTACCAGCGCGGCTTCGCTGAATATCGGATTGAGCAACATTATCGCAAGTTATTGTGGCGACGCGATAATCTGGAGCGAGAACTTTATTCCCTGCATCACGCCCTCAGGCATACTGATAGTGACAGCCAGCGTCGCGCCCTGTACTTCCAGCACAGCCGACTTGAATGGGAATTGCGCATGTTGGATTTGGAATTACATCATTACGGACTTTTTGGACCCCACTATTTCACCCCTGGCCTATATCCTCGCGGCTTTTTTTCCTCCGCCTTTTTTTATTGGTGAGTTCACAGGTGGTGCATGTGCGTGAGGATAAACCCCGGTTGTGACTTCCTGGATTTTATTTTTAGAGAATTTTTTCATGGCAATTTGGCACACTACCCCCACTCTGGAAGAAATTAATCAGGGCAGCGCGCAATCTATGCCCGGTTATCTCGGCTTGGAATTTACGGCTATCGGTGAAGATTACCTGGAGGGCAAACTGCCAGTGGATCATCGTACCCGCCAGCCTTTTGGGATATTACACGGTGGTGCCAATGTGGTGTTGGCGGAGACCCTGGGTTCGGTTGGCGCCAATTTATTGGTGGACACTAGCAAGTACTACTGTGTTGGCCAGGAAATTAACGCCAATCATTTACGTCCAGTATCGGAAGGTGAGGTAACCGGCAGGGCCAAACCTGTACATATTGGACGCAGCAGTCAGGTGTGGGAGATCTTGATCTATGCGCCCAGTGGCAAGTTAAGTTGTATTTCCCGTATTACCATGGCGGTAGTAGCCCATGGTGGGCAGTAAATGCCAGAGCCCTCTGGGGCTCTTCCAGTGAGTGAAGCCAGCGAGTTTATTTTCGAGGACATACCTTATCGCCTGGTGCGTTCACCGAGGCGCAAGCGACTGGGATTGGTATTGGCTCAGTCCGGAGTGGAAGTGCGTATTCCGCAGCGTTGTGCGGCACGCCACGGCCATCAGTTCCTGCAGGAAAATATCCAATGGGTGCGTGCCCAGTTGCTCGCTGCCAATCAGCGTGCATCCCAGGTGCCGCATTATCGCTATATTTTTGGAGAGCAATTTCCCTGGCTCGGCAAGTTGATGCCCCTTGAGCGCGCGGCCAACACAAGAGCCGCGGGAATTGGTGAGGCGTCGATTCTTCTCTACACACGCGCCCAATCTCCCGGACAGGAGCAACTACAGAGTGCCTTACAGCGTTTATATCAGCGTGAAGCACTGGCTATGTTGACAGAGAAATCCCAGCTGATGGCAGACCAACTGGGAGTGACATTTTCTTCGGTGCGTGTACGCCGCACCAAAAGCAAGTGGGGACATTGCAGTATTCGCGGGGAGCTGCAGTATAACTGGTTGATTTGCTTGGCACCTGAGCCGGTAGTGGATTATCTCGTTGCCCATGAGGTCTGCCATTTGCGGCACCACAATCACAGCCGTGACTTCTGGTTGTTGGTGCAGAGTATATGTCCCCGCTTCAAGGAGTTGCGCCGCTGGTTGCGCGACAATGGCCACCGCCTCACTGTGTAAGAATTACCAGTGCAATTCAGATGTTTCGAATATTCAATTGATTAACATGAATAAAAAACCGCGTTTTATTACTTCGCGAAAGCCGGCGAACAAAACCTTGCCGGTCCAGGCCGAGGCTTGTGTAGAAAAATTCAGCCACGATATGCGTGGAATTGCCCGGGTTGCAGGGAAGACTGTATTTATTGATAACGCTCTGCCTGGTGAGAAAGTACGTTTTCGCTATAGTGCTCGGCGGGCCCGCTTCGATGAGGGTTCGGCGGTGGAAATTTTACAGGCATCCCCACAGCGTTGCGTACCGCGATGTCCCCATGTCAGTCTTTGTGGTGGTTGCTCGGTGCAACATCTTCAAGCAGATACACAAATTGTTGAGAAGCAAAAAATATTACTTGATCAACTTATCCGTATTGGGGGTATTGAACCCAAGGAAATATTAGCTCCCCTGGTTGCGGAACCTTATGGTTATCGGCGAAAGGCGCGTATTGGTATTCGCCAGGTGAAATCCCACAAGGGTAGGGAATTGATTTTTGGTTTTCGTGAAAAACGCAGCAACGATTTGACCAATATCAATGAGTGCCATGTATTACACCCGACTATTGCGCAGCAGATACCCGCACTGAAGAAATTAGTCGCTGAATGCGATGGCAAAGCACATTTTTCACAACTGGATGTAGCCGTAGGCGAGAATGCTGCGGCGTTAGTGCTGCGTCATCTGCAGCCACTTTCGGATGGGGACCGGGAGCGCTGGATAAGCTTCGCTGCAACAGCTGGTATATACATGTATATACAACCTGGTGATGTGTCGTCAATTCAACGCCTGTGGCCGGAACAGGGAGAGGCTTATCTCAGCTACCGACTACCGGAGTTTGATCTGACACTGCGCTTTCAGCCGCTGGATTTCGTCCAGGTGAACTTCGAAATTAATCGCCCAATGGTGGGCCTTGCTTTGCAGTTGCTAGACCCAAAACCCGAGGAACGTGTATTGGATCTTTTTTGCGGCCTGGGTAACTTTACCTTGCCCTTAGCGCGTAGCGCGAGTGAGGTAATAGGTGTTGAGGGTGTGACTGCGCTTACTCGTAGAGGTGTGGAAAATGCCGAGTTGAATAAATTGAATAATGTGCAATTTCACGCTGCAGACTTGAATGAAGAAATTACTAAACGGCCTTGGGCCAAAGTTGGTTTCGATAAAATCCTGCTGGACCCACCTCGCAGTGGCGCATTACAAGTTGTAAAAGGCATCGCGCGATTTAATGCGCAAAAAATTGTCTACGTGTCTTGCAACCCGGCCACTTTGGCGCGGGATGCCGGTGAGTTAGCGCAGCTAGGTTATAGCCTGAGCAAGGCCTGTGTGATGGATATGTTCCCACATACCGATCACGTGGAGTCTATGGCTGTATTTGAAAGGAATGCATAACTCGATTATTGGCAACATATCACCTTCACAGAGAATCCTAATTTGGCTCGCATACCTACAAGGGTGGTAGGGCTTATATGTTGGAATAGTCAAAGATAGATAAATAAAAATACGCCCTTGGCTATCGCATTGGTACCGAGGGGAAACTAACGTAAACTGCTGGAAAATCCACGAAGTGAAGATGTTATGCAAAGTACACCCCTAACCGATGATTTTGAAGAAAACTGCGCGCGCTTTTTGCCCGAGGCTGCTGGTCAGGGTTGTGTCTGGGCGCTGCAAGGGGATGAGGGCTTTGCATTGTGTGAGTCGGAAAAGCGCGCACGCACAGAGGTGATGCCTTTTTGGTCCCAGCGCGAGTTTGCCGAGATGCACTGTGAAGGCGATTGGGCCAACTACGAAGCGGTGGCTATCGACCTGGAAGAATTTATGGATGACTGGCTCATGGGTATGCACGAGGATGTGTTACTGGTGGGGCTGAATTGGAACAATGAACTGGACGGGGTAGAGCTTGAGCCGCTCGATCTGTTGGAGCAGCTGGAACAGGAGCTGCAGTAAGCTGCGCCAGAGTGCCCCATCCAGTGGATAAAAATTATACAGCAGGGTGTCTCAAATGGGGCAGATTCTCGGCTTGCACAAGGTTGTTTACGGTGTAACAGACATTGCTGAAGCCAAAGCCTGGTATTCAAAGCTACTTGAGCAGGAACCTTTTTTCGATAGCGATTGTTATGTAGGGTTTCGAATAGGCCAGTGTGAACTGGGCCTGAATCCAGATGCGCGCAGTGCGATCAGCCGCGCGGATGGTGTGATTGCCTATTGGGTGGTTGCGAGTGTGGCCGCCCAGGTTGAGCGTCTCGGAGCCATGGGGACGCGGCAGCACAACGATGTAGTTGATGTTGGCGAAGGCGTGTTGATGGCGAGTTTTCTCGACCCTTTTGGCAATATTTTTGGCTTGATTGAGTATCCCCAGATTCGGCCGGAGGTTTCGAACCCAAATTCGAACCAATAAACGGAGCAGTCCCGTGAACAGACCGCCAGTTTCCAGCTTTCGCACCACAGATCAGGGCTTTGCCGCTAAGAGTCTCGCGCAGATTGGGCGCAGCTATATAGCGCCAGACAGGGTTGCGCTAATTACCGGCTGTTCCAGTGGCATTGGGAGGGAGCTGGCCCTGACGCTACATCGCCGCGGCACAATCGTTATTGCCACTGCGCGACGCCCGGAGAGCCTGCAAGAGCTGGCCGACCTCGGTATTGCCACCGAGGCCTTGGATGTTAATTGCCAGGCGGATATTAACCGTGTTGTGCATGCCTTGAAGGCCGCTTATGGACGCCTGGATATTTTAATTAACAATGCCGGTTATGGTCAGATGGGCCCTCTGCTGGAACTGGACACACGTGCACTAGAAAAGCAGTTCCGTACCAATGTATTTGCGCCGCTCGCTCTGGTGCGCGCCTGCGTGCCGCTAATGCGTGCAGGGCGGGGTGGCATTGTGTGCAATATCGGTTCTGTTTCCGGCGTGTTAGCAACGCCTTTTTCTGGCGCCTATTGTGCTTCCAAGGCGGCACTGCACACTCTCTCAGAAGTATTACGCCTTGAATTAAAGCCCTTCGGCATTCGGGTGATGACGGTGCAGCCAGGTGCTATCGCTTCGGAATTTGGCCGCCATGCAGAGGTGTCACTGCGTGGACTCCTGCCCCCGGATTCCTTATACAAGCGCCAAGAAGAAGCAGTGCGTGCACGTGCCCAAGAGTCACAGCAAAATGCCACCTTGGCCAGTACTTTGGCGCGAAGGTTGGTGCGGGAGCTACTGCGTAAGCGCCCCCGTACACTGGTGAGAATTGGCAACCGCAGTAGCCTGTTGCCGTGGCTCGCGCGTTGGTTGCCGAGTGGCCTGAAGGACTGGATTTTGTTGCGCCGTTTTAAATTAAACCGCCTGGCACACAAGGCCTGAGGTAGGTTTCCTTCCTGGCGTTATTTATATCCCTGCGGTTTCTCTATCCCTGAGCCAGTCTTGCACTTCGCAGTGGTTTCCGCAGAAAAGAACTTCGCTCTTGCGCTTTTTCATTAAGTAGGTGTAACTGCCATCGTAGTATTCCCGCAATAGAGCCATAACCAAAGGGATATAAGCCTCGCTGTTGCCACTATGTTCGAGTTCCCGATTAGCTTCGGCCAGTTGTGTATCCAGCTGTTGGTAACGCAGCCCGCCCAGGCGTTTGCGTATCTTACTCAGGTTATTGCGCAAGTCCTCTCCCAGATCGGCTGCTGCGGAAATATCTGCAGAGCCAAAACGTGGCAGTGCTCTATTGACATAATCTCGGACTATACGGCGGGCTCGATTTTCTAGGGACTCTTCAACGAGTACTCTCGGAGCTACTTTCATGGCGGCTTGCAGTACTGGCGGTAGGGCACAACGGCCAATTAAACGGCTTTCATCTTCAACAAAAACTTGTCCAGGTGCTTGGGCCAGTTTTAACAAATCAATACTTACCCGGTTCTCGAAATCAATTTGGGACGGCTGTTCTTGTCCGGTGCGGCCAAAACTGGAGCCACGATGTTGGGCGATGGCTTCGAGATCCAGGGCACGGGGGGTGGATTGGATCAGTTCTGTTTTCCCACAGCCTGTGTGGCCGGCTATGACGACCAGCGACAGCTGCCGGCTGTGGTTTTCCAACTCATTGAGGAGGTAGTTGCGCATGGCCTTGTAGCCCCCCTCTATCAACGGATAATCAATGCCTTCATCACATAGTATTTTTTGTGTGGTGCGCGAACGCAGGCCTCCACGAAAACAGTAGAGATAGCCTTGGGGGAACTTATCGATAAAGGTTTTCCAGGCGAACAAGCGATCCTCTACCACCCCCTGCGTAGCCAGCTTCCAGCCCAATGCGATAGCGGCTTGCTGGCCTTGATTTTTGTATTCGGTGCCAACCAGTTCTCGCTGCCGGTCATCTAGAAGGGGGTGGTTTTCGGAGCAGGGGAAGGCACCCCTTTGGAATTCCACCGCTGCACGAACATCCATCAAAGGGGTATCATCCAGGAACAATTTCTGGTAATTCGCAGTATCTTGCCGCAAGGGGCTTCTCCAGGATATGTTTCGCCCGGATTGTAACGTGCCTGGCAGGATTTTTCCTTGCCAATAGTTGTGGTTAAGGATAGGTCACCATTAACGGATAATAAATAGTGGATTTGCTCAATAATTAATGGTTGCCAGAAATTTTGAGTGTGAAATAGAAATCCTTTAGATTTAATTTTAAAACACTAAAATGCAAATCCGTTTATCCACTGGGCAATCTTATTGCTGGTGTATAGAGGTACCCTTAAAGTGTTGAAAGAATCTTGGCAGTTTTTTGAATACATTGACATTGGCCCGGTTTGGAAAGGTTGAGACAGAGAAAATTCTATCTTCTATGGAAGGTCCGGTATTGTAATTTTAGCGCGATAATAACAAGGTGTAAAAATGAAAAAATATATTTACCAGCCGATAAATGGTAAATAAATGCTCGATTTTTCGGAGAATATGGAGAGCGCTTACCTGGTAGATTTGTTGACTTGCATCTTTGCATCTTTGCATCTTTGCATCTTTGCATCTTTGCATCTGTGGGTCAGGTTGCGATGGTGAAAAACTAAGGCTCTGGACCCAGCGCTTACGTGAGGCGATGGCCGCTATTCACAGGAGCCTTGAAGTAACTGGATACCTGGGCTGGTTCGACGCAACTAGGTCTCTGTTACTAAAAAGAGGGAAGGAAAGAATACACTGCGCTCGGGACCGTATGAGGCATGAATGCCGATTACGAGCTTACAGGGATGTATTCACAGCGCGTCTCGAGTGTATGTATTCTTTCCTTCTGACCCAATAGTAAGGTCAAGGTTAATACCCAGTATTCTGGTTTGGAACAGCATGCGGTCACTTTCTCTTAATAATTACTAGTCTTGATTAATGGAATGGCGTAGGTGTCTGCCATCTTCCTTCCACTATTTAGAGGATGTTCAAAACTCTGTGTCAGCCAAATGGCCTCATAAGCTGATGTATTTTTCCAAGCGATCTGGAAAGTGGATCGTCAGTTGTGACAGTGT